>JALNVE010000078.1 GCA_023227695.1 Paludibacteraceae bacterium | reverse complement strand
TACAAATATGAGCAAATTGTTGAAAATATTCAATCGTATTTTCATTTAAGTCACCACGCAATTTGACCCATTGACACTTAGTATAGTGAAAATACCACGCAATTTGACCTATACGCCAAAAAAGGAGGATGCACCGTGGTGCATCCTCCTTTGTATTTCGTCATTTTCCTATTTTAAACGGCCCCAAAACATAAAATGCTTTGGTATAGAGAGAATCTTCTTTTATAAGCTTTTATTTCTCCTAGTCTTCCTTTAAAAATATTTTCATTTCGCTCTCTGCAATAACCTCATCGCCTACCTGAGTTTTAGAAGAGATAAGTGTTACACCCATTATCTCCTGCTCTACTTTGATAGTCGTACAGAGTTTTTCGTTCACCAAAGGGAGGCGGTTTATCTTGAAATTCTTAAGTCCGCCGATAAAACCTACAGGAACTGGTTTATTATCGTGTTTGCAGGCATAACCTACACGGGCAGCAGCAGACTGAGCCGTATGTTCAATCAATCCGGGTTCCCTTAACTTTCCCTTCTCACAGAATATGTTATCAGCTTGAACAGTCAGTCCCGAATAGGAACAGACATCATCCATACCATAGAAAGCATCGACCATCACAATCGGAGGTCTCTGTGGTATAAGTTCTAATATATTGTCACCTTCTATAAAGGCCTTGTCAAAAACGCCCATATTAAACTTTTTTTATTTGACTGCATCAACACCTATTCCGACATCAGGAAAACACGAAAACGAGGCTTAAAATGACCTCTATAGCATCGTGACGTACATTCTTATGTCGACAACAATATCAAGAATTTAAGTCAAGCCAGAACGGATAAAAATTAAACCACTGCTCTGGATGTTTTTTCACCCTCTCCTCTAAAACCTTTACGTACTGATCAAGCAATGCTGTTTCAGGTTTACACTCCTTTGTCCTTTTAACAGGATCTGCAATATAAAAACGGAAACTGTATTTATCGTTACTTTCTTTCTCCGAAAAATAGAAAACCACAGGAACCTTGAAACGCGATGCTATCTGGAATGGGCCAGCAGGGAAAAGAGCTTTTCTTCCCATGAAAGTAGCCTCCAACGTATGCTTATCACCATCTCCTACATATCTATCTCCCTGAAAACAGACATACTCTTTTCTGTCCAAGGCCTCCTTTATCATAAAGACATGTGTGAAACCATCTTCGTTGACAGGAATGACATGATAGGCCTTGTCGCCCATGACAGACTCCAACTGTTTCTTTATCTTCTGGTATTCAGCATCATACATCACAAGATTTAACTTATGTGCATATTTTCCGAAAAACTGTCCGCCAATCTCCCAATTACCAACATGAGCACCTATCATCACCACACCTGAATCACCATCAAGAACTTTTAGGAAATCATCGTAATTAAAGAAATCATATTCAAAATCGTTATCCAAACCAGATATGGCAGCTATCTTATCAAGAAGAATCTGTCCAAAGCGGTAATAATGAACGAATAACATGCGGAAAGAAGTTAAGCGGCCTAAATGATGGATTTTACGCCAATACTGCCAACTTGCCTTTGTTGCTTTAGGGGCAAAAAGGGCAAAATAAGGTACAACAAGAAAAAGAAAGGCATAAGCTCCTCCTTTTCCAAAATATCGTATCAAAAAAATGAAGAAACGATATCCAAATGAACCACCTCTAGATTGACCAGCCCAATTTGGCATTTCTACTAATTCAATTTTTCGTACAAGAAATCATAAAAATCTTGGAAAGTCTTTATTCCTGCAAAATCAGAGTTATTCAACACTATTCCAAAATTATGTTCAATCAAAACTACCATGTCCACCAAATCAAGACTATCCAAATCCAAAGTCTTCATCAATGGAGCATCAGGAAGGAATAAAGTTTTATCTACCTCGAATTCCTCTTCTAAGACAGAGTTAATTTTATCAATAATTTCTTCTTTCGTCATGATCTCTTTTTTATTATGTAGTTATCTAAATCTTCTTATCACTAAGGAAGAATTGGTGCCTCCAAAACCGAATGAATTTGAAAGGAACACATCAATCTTCTTATCTATTGTAAGTGCTGGAATATTTAATTTTGCGGAAATTTCATCAGGGTTCTCAAAATTCAAGTTCGGAGCAACAAAATCATTCTGCATCATCAGAATCGAATAAACCACCTCACTTGCTCCAGACATCCACAACTCATGTCCTGTCATTGATTTCGTAGACGAAACTAATGGAGTTTTATCTCCCCATATCTCAGTTATAGCTTTTGCCTCATTATCATCACCCACAATCGTCGATGTAGCATGTGCATTTATGTAATCAATCTCAGAGATGGCCAAACCTGCCTTACGGATGGCCATATCCATGGCTCTCTTCGGCCCATAAACATTTGGTATCGAAATATGCTCTGCATTGGATGAAAATCCATAGCCAACCACCTCTGCCAAAATCTTTGCACCTCTTTTCATCGCCGACTCATAGCTCTCCAAAACTAATGTTGCTGCGCCACCACTCGGAACCAATCCATCTCGGTCACGATCAAAAGGACGAGATGCTTTTTGAGGCTCATTTTCTCTAACAGAGAAGGTACTGATACCATCAAAAGTGGCCACCGAGTACTTGTTCACCTCCTGAGCTCCACCACAAAGGATACAATCCTGTAGACCTGATTGGATCAACGTTACTGCGACACCTATCGCATGCGAACCACTAGCACAGGCACCTGCTATGGAAAAACTAATTCCTCTCAACTTGAAAATCACGGAAAGGTTCATAGACACTGTTGAAGTCATCGACTGAAATACAGAACCCGAACCTACTAAAAGCGTTGTGCCTTTTTCTCGAATGTCATCTATTCCGTTGATGATAGGAGCCGCGCTGGAGTCACTTCCAATAAGG
This sequence comes from Paludibacteraceae bacterium, assembly GCA_023227695.1. Lineage (GTDB taxonomy): Bacteria > Bacteroidota > Bacteroidia > Bacteroidales > Paludibacteraceae > RGIG10190. The sequence goes on along the minus strand of JALNVE010000078.1, from coordinate 8,175 downwards.
ACACCTACCTCATTCTGATCCAAATAATCGTCGTCAATGCCCGCCATTGCGAAAGCCTCACGAGCCGCAACACAAGCGTAAAAACCTTGTTCTGACAAGGTGTGGCGTCGACGACGGTCTATAAAATCACGCACATCAGGAAGAGTCAAAAGACCTGTCAGAGAAGAACGATAACCCATCGCCTTTCTTTCGGGATCCAAGCCCACACCCGACCTTCCATGGTAAAGAGAATCAGCAACCTCCTCTACATTTTTTCCGATAGAAGAATAGGCACCAATTCCTGTTATCACCACTCTGTGCATAAAAAACTAATCTAATACTATGTATATAAACCTCCATTAACAGAAACAACTTGACCTGTGACGTAACAAGCTCCCTTTGAAGCAAGAAAACCTACTACCTCTGACACATCTTCAGGGTTTCCGAAATGTCCCATTGGGATAAGAGCCTTCAACTGAGACTCATCCAAATCCTGTGTCATATCCGTACGGATAAATCCAGGAGCCACTGCATTGACAGTCACATGCTTTTTTGCCACCTCTTGAGCCAAAGCCTTTGTAGCTGCAATAATAGCGCCTTTTGCCGCCGAATAATTGGTCTGACCAGGCAATCCCTTCAAACCTGAAAGAGAAGCCATGTTCACAATTCGACCATATTTCTTAACAAGCATGTTTTTCAAAACTACTCTTGTGATATACATAAAGCCGTTCAGACTGGTATCCAAAACTTTGTTCCAATCCTCATCGGTCATCCAAACCATAAGATTATCTCTACGCACACCTGCATTGTTCACAAGTACCTCAATATAGGTATCGGGATGAGCCGCCTGCCACTGTTCAATGGCAGCCTCAACCTCCTCTTTTTTTGAAACATCAAAACGAAGAATCTCGCCGTCTGAGCCCTTCTCGCGAATCAAAGACAAAGTATTGTTTGCCTCAGTTTCGTTCGATTGGTAATTCACAAGTACATAATAACCCATTTCAGCAAGTTTCACAGAACATGCTCGTCCTATGCCTCTCGATCCTCCTGTAACAAGAGCAACCTTCATGATTAATTTCTTTTATTATTAGTAAAAAAGGAGTCTTTAAAAATTCTTTTCCTTCAAATACTTCTCCATGTGAGCTATGTCTTCATATTTCGTAGTATCCTCGGTAAATGCAGGGAATATTGCACGAATCTCATCGTAGATAGCTCTCGTCTCCTTAGACAAGTTATCTTTAATCTTCAAGCAATCTACAGCCTGTACAATAGCCATGAAATGAATAGCCATAACTTGATATGAATTATTCACAACTCTCTTGGCCAACAAAGCTGAGTTCGTACCCATACTTACAACATCCTGATTATCGTTGTTATTTGGAATAGAATGAACATACATTGGATTAGACAATGTCTGGCACTCTGCTGTTGTAGAGGTTGCAGTGAACTGAGACGCCTGAAGTCCATAGTTCAAACCAAGAACACCCATATTAACGAATGGAGGCAAAATGCCATTGATGCGGTCATGGAACAAATAGTTCATCTGACGCTCCATCAACATGGTCATCTTAGTAAGAGCAATCTTCAACTTATCCATCTCAAATGAGACATAATCACCGTGGAAGTTACCGCCATGATAAACCGTCTTATTTTCTACGTCTACGATAGGGTTGTCAGTAGCAGAGTTAACCTCATTGACAAGGACACGCTCAACATTCTCGATTACCTCAAGAACAGGACCCAAAATCTGAGGAACACAACGTAAAGAATAGTATGGTTGAACCTTATGAGTGAAGACTTTTTCAGTCACATTTCCATTGTATAAGTAATCCTCACGCTTCAACAAGCAAGAACTGGAAGCGGAGATATCTCTCATCATCTTGGCAATTTTCTGCTGACCGTCCTGGCGACGAACCTTATTCAACTTTTCGTTCATAAAGTCATCGTACGAAGAGGCGATTTCATTCACCATAACAGAAGCATAAATTGCCCACTTCAACAACTTCTGAGCATAAATAAGGTTAACTAAACCGATACCCGTCATAAATGAAGTACCATTAGTTACAGATAGACCTTCACGAACATAAACGCTAAATGGCTTAATATTCAAAGCAGCCATTACCTCAGCAGAGGTCTGCAATTTACCTTTGTAGAATACGTTCCCCTCTCCTATCAAAGTCAATGCCATGTGAGCCAACTGAACCAAGTCACCACTCGCACCTACACTACCATGTTCAGGAATGAAAGGAATAATATCATTGTTAATGAATGAGGTCAACAACTGAACCAAATCAGGGTGAACACCAGATTCTCCTTGAATAAAGGTTCCGATTCTAGCAATCATAGCTGCTTTAACATAAAGGTCTGGCAATGGATCACCTGCACCGGTTGAATGGCTTCGAATGATATTATATTGAAGTTGGATACGCTCCTCATCGCTTACACGATATTGAGCCATAGGACCAAATCCTGTGTTAATACCATAAATAATACGTTCTTTTGAAAATTTCTCCAAGAAGTCATAACTTTCTTTTACTCTATTAGAGACTTCCTCACTAAATTTCAATTTCTCACCACCAAACAGGATTTTCTTAATATCTTGTAAGGAGATATAATCTATTCCTTGTGCCATTGTGTTAAAATTATTTTAAGACACAAAGATAGTACAATAAGATTTCCGAGCAAAATTTGATCCAACGCAAATGAAAAAATGTTATTTTTTATTTTTGGTGGGTTCTTTTAATTTACCTTTTTTACAAGGTTCTTCGATACTTTTTAAGGTTAAAATGTCACTGATTGAATAAGTATAGCGGGCTATTGAACAGATAGAAATGGCGGTTTTAAGAGAAAAAACAAAAAAATAGTCCATCACATTTCTATTTTTATCAGAGTGGCAATAAACAAAAACCACCATATGAAAAGCAAACAGTTAAAGCTTTATAATTAAGTTCTAAGCGTTTTTCCTACGATTTATGAAATCACGAACTCTATCTACCTTATCATTCAATATTAATTTTTCAGGGAATCCAATTTCAGATACAAGTTTCAATGCCATATCATGACAACCCACATCGAAAGAGATATGGGCATCACTTCCAATTATGACAGGCACCTCATATTTCTGGCAGAGACGCAGCATCTCCACATTATTATCATGAGCCTTCTCCTTTTTCCTGATTGGACGAAGAGAACTATTATTCAATTCGAGCAAAGTACCATATTCTTTAGAAGCAAGGACTATCGGTTCAAAAAGAAGATCTACAGTACCATCGGCTGGGTGACTAATAATATCAATATCTTTGTTTTTGATCACATTCATCACACCTGTTGTATTCTCCTCGATGGTTCCTTTTTTGAAACATCTGCAATGAATACCTGCTAACCGAATATCCAATTTGTCAATGTCCTTTTGTTCCAAATCCAAATTGCCCGAGGTATCCATAATGTTAATTTCTGCACCTACAAAAAGTTCAACACCATACATCCATCTCGGAATCACAGCTAAATTGTGGAAATACATATGCGAGCAGGAACCTGGCATAGCTGGTCCATGTTCTGTAATTCCGAACATCTTCAGTCCTTTCTCAGATGCCGCCTTTACCATCTCTTGCATCGTACTATAAGCATGGCCGCTCACAATCGTATGCGTATGTAAATCTAGAAGTGTGTTCATGAATAATTCCTCCCCTATTTAATCCTCTATAATTATGCCTCGTTTATCAATTCTGCCAAATACAGGTAATGGTCATCTTCATAAATCTTCTTGCAGGAGAAGCCATGAAGCTTTGCACAATCGGCCAACGTGTCAAAATCCACAAATACCCAATCGAAAGGGACTCCCTTTTTCTTGTTAAAACCGAAAGTATATTCCATTTCACCGTAATAACCGCCGTTCAAATCAATCATCACACTGCCATCTTCATCCTCATACATGTAACGGATATCAGATGAGTCCAACAGTATACGGCCACCCTTTTTAAGGATCTTCTTTGCCTGCAAGAAAAAAGAGGAAAGTCGATTTAACTTACCTACAATGCCGATTCCATTCATCAGCATTAACATGGTATCATAACCTGTCTCATCAAAACAGAAATAGTTTTGCAACAACGGACGGTTCACGCCACGCACGCGCATAACTTCAACAGCACCTGGCGAAACATCAATCGCAGTCACATCAATCTGTTTTGACTGAAGCCAAATAGAATGACTACCTGCGCCAGCACCCACGTCCAGAGTTTTGCCTTCAACACGTTGCAAAGCTTTCTGCTCCACCTCTGGCATCTCGTCATAAGAACGGAAGAAAGTGGAGATGGGCCACCTATCGGTCTCAGCCAAATCACTTTCAACTATAAACGTAGCATTCTTTTTGCCATTTTGATAAGCTCTTAGCCCATCGCCATAAACATCTTCTTGCATTCCTGCGGTATTATTAATTTACAATTGAGCCTTTTCAAACTCTTACTGAGCAAATATACATAATTCTTTGTGGTTTAACAAGGCTCAAAAACAAGGCGAATTCATAACTTTGCATAGATTAAGCAAAAACAATATGAAATCGACATTAAAACAGCTCTCTCCCGAACAGATGATTCCGGGAAATAGCGCATACGAACAACTTCTGCCAAAGACTTTCGAACAGATCTCTTTCTGTTCTGAAACTCCGTGCATCAGATATATTTTCAACAATGAGATAAAGAATGCCGAACTTCCTAGTTTAAAAACAGTTTGGACGTTTTCTTTGGCTGAATTAAATACGTTGTTAAAAAAGGCTGGTTTAAAGTTAGTATCGAAGATACCAAACCTACATTTTACCGATGAAAAGGATACTATTTTTTGGATCATTATACAAAATCGGATTCTCTTTGTCAACTGCCAAACAAAAGAAATAACCACAATCATAAAGATCAAACAAGATTACAGATACATCACCTTCAACGAGAAGGCAAAAATGTTCTCTTTTGTGAAAAGTAATGGTTTGTTTCTTTTGGATTTGGAAGGTAACATCTCAACCGTTTCTAAAGATAAAAGCAGAGACATTCTCTCCGGAGAGGTTCCTTCAAGAGAGGAATTCGGCATAGAAAAAGGTTCGTTTTGGTCGCCCAACGGTAAAAAGCTAGCTTTCTACATCACAGACCAACGACAAGTCAGCAGTTATCCATTGGTCAAAATAGAGAGGCCTATCTCTAAAGTGGAGATGATTAAATATCCGATGGCTGGTACAAAAAGTCAGACCGTAAGTATAGGCATCTATAATTTGGAGACAAATAAGACTGTCATTCTTGAAAAATCCCGATGGAATGAGAGTTATTTAACCTGTGTAACTTGGAGTCCAGATTCAGATTTGATCTACTTAGCCGAAGTTGATAGAGACCAGAAACATTGTCAAGTTAAACGTTTCTCAGCATCAGACGGCAGTCTCAACAAAATACTTTTCGATGAAAAGGAGGAAAAATACACAGAGCCTCAACATCCTCTATTCTTTTTAAGCGATGAAAAGGGGCTTTTTGTTTGGCAAAGCAGAAGAGGCGGATTCAACCATTTGTATCTTTATGATACAGACGGAAAACTTATCCATCAACTCACGAAAGGTAATTTTGAGGTGACTCAACTCAATGGTTACGACAAGCAGAGTCACGAGGTCATCTACACCTCCACAACTTTGTCTCCTTTATGCCGCAATGTCTACGCAACAAACATACAGACATTGAAGAGTCGAACACTAGCTGAAGAAGAAGGCTGTCATAACATTGTTCTTTCAGAGAAACAGCACGTATTCATCGACAGGTTCTCTTCTACGCAAGAGCCAAATCTGATTCGGTTGGTTTCATTAAAGGACAATTCTTCGACCGTTCTACTTCATGCCGAAAACCCATATAAAGGCTACGCCATTCCAGAAACAGAGATTGATTTCTTCGATAAAAATGGCGAAAAAATCTATTATCGGATTGTCCGCCCACTTGGCATGAAGGCAGGCAAGAAATACCCGTTGGCCTTTTATGTTTATGGAGGTCCGCACGTACAACTTATCCGTAACGAATGGTTGGGCGGCACTAAAGGATTCGAATACTTGATGGCTCAAGCCGGTTATGTGATCTGCTCTATCGACCCGCACGGTTCAGATAACCGAGGCAAAGAGTTCGAAAATGCCATTTGGCGAAAGATAGGCAAACCCCAGTTAGAGGATTATCAATATGCCATTGAATGGCTATTAAAAAACAAAGATTTCATCGATGAAAAGAAAATGGGTGTTTACGGTTGGAGTTTCGGTGGTTTCATGGCAACCAGCCTGATGCTGAGATGTCCAGATTTATTCCCTGTTGGAATAGCCGGCGGTGCCGTGACCGACTGGAAATTTTACGAAGTGATGTACACCGAGCGATATATGGAGACGCCACAAAAAAATCCCGATGGATTCGAAGAAAATTCACTTCATCAGTATATAGGCAATTTAAAAGGAAAGCTGTTATTAATCCACTGCGACAACGACCCAGTTGTGCTTTGGCAAAACACGCTGACACTTCTGAAGGCTGCCATCAAGGCAGGCAAACAGGTAGACTACTCCGTCTACCCGGGTTATCCGCACAATGTACAAGGACCAGACCGTGTACATCTCATGCTGAAGATTAGAGATTATTTCAATCAATGGCTGAAATAAAAACAACAAGCCCCGTCAGATAAAGCATCTGCTCTTCTGACGGGGTTATCTATGAAATTACAAATTAGAGTTCTTTATTATTTATTCAGCAGAAGGATCATTCATACATCCGTTAAACATAACAACACCTGTTTTGTTGTCTTTGATTCCATAGATGAACGGACGATTCATAAACATAATCTTCAGTTCTGGTTCTTCTACAGGTGCAGGTGCTATTAATTCTTCTTCTACTATAATTACAGTAACAGCATATGCTTCGGCACCTTTTTCTGTAAGTTCAAAAGTGGTTTTCTGTATCACATTGCTAACATAAGGAGTTCCTTTCCCCTTATAAACATTAAAGCATCCCCAAAGATCTGCGAATGCAGAATTAAAAACATCATTCATTCCTAAAGATTTCAAAACACCTATCATGTTATCACCTCCCAATTCATAATTTACTTTAAATTTTGGAATGCCAATATAAACTAAAGCCGAATCAGAAGAAAGCAATGAGCTCCAATTGGATGATAAATATTGAGCTGTTTCCGTAAGGCTCTTGCCTTCTTTAGGAAGTGCGAAGAATACAGAATAATCTCCTTTTGCCAAAGAAACTTCAGCATACTGCAAATTATCATTCTCTGCATATTTCAAATTACGAATATCCTCCATATAATCTACAGAAACACTTGATTTCATATCTGTAGTAAATTCACCAGGAAGCAATTTTCCTTCTTCAAAACTCTTAGCCCATTTTGACTTCAAATAAATTGAATTTATCAATGCAAAAAGTCCTTTTTCTGGATCCAATTTTGGAACTGCATTTTCAATTTTTCCTTTTGTCTTATCACTGCACCACTTATTAATCTCAGCTCTGAATGTTTCGGAGAAATCACCTCCTTTGACGTATGCATCATACGTATTTGTCAAGAAAGAAGAGAATGTAGAATCAAACGTGAATCCCTTTGTTTCATTGAAAAACAATGCATTGGCCAAATCAAAGTCAACAGAATCAGCAGAATTTAAGCTTTTTATCAAAGCATAGAAATAGCCATTTACCTCTTCGTTGGAATAGCCTTCAAAACCGATTGCATTCTTTATCTGCGTCAAGGTATTACCATTGGCTCCATTTTCCAACATAGCCCAATCGATTCCCATACTCAATGGAGACAAGAAATAGTTTTCACCACTTTGCTTTGAGCCTACTTCAGACAAAAAATTCCATGCGAACTGGTTATAACCAGCTGTCATTTCCTGTATCTGCTCTGCAGTAAGAGTTGAAACTTCAAAATCTTTTTTCTGATCTTGTTGATTTTCTTTTTGTTCATTTTTAGGTTCATCATTAAGATCTTCATCATCGCTACAGCTTGTTAAGCTAAGCGTTAAACAGGTTCCAAACATGCAGGAATAAGTTAAAAAACTTCTAATACTCTTCATATAAACGGGGATTCAAATTGATAATGCAACTTGAGGAGGAAAAAAATGGGTCAGGTAGAAAAAATATTTTTCAGAGCAGAAAGAGAAGAGAAAATCTCCCTCTTTCCAGTTGCCCTGTGGAGAAT
>JALNVE010000077.1 GCA_023227695.1 Paludibacteraceae bacterium | reverse complement strand
TTGTACAATAACTTCATCTCAAATATCTAATATCAATTGGTCTTCATCAGACCGGTTATAAGGTGGGTTCTATTAATTAGCTTTATTGAAATTCAAGGCTATTTTCAAGGTCAAATGTCACTGACAAAGGGCTCATAGCGAGCTATGCAACCGAAAGAAGTGGCGTTATAAACCGAAAAGAGACCAAAAGTTTTTGCAAACGAACGCAATAGAGCTTGCTCTATATTGTCGAGTGCAACTAAAACTTATTCAAAGACAATAAAACGTAGCCCATCATACTTTTGTTTTTTTACGGTGGTAATTAATAGAACCCACCATAACAGAATGGCGGATGTGAGTCTCTCACACCACCATTTTTATTTAGTTTATGATCTATTTCAAAACTTCCAAAGCTCTCTTAACACGAGCGTAGGTCTCCTCTTTTCCGAGGATGTTGATAATGTCGAACATCTGAGGACCACGTGCTGCACCGACAACTGCTACACGAAAGGCATTCATCACACCACCTAAGTTATAACCCTTAGACTCAATCCATGCCAAAACAGTCTTCTCGTTCTCCTCTACGTTGGCGAAATCCAATCCCTCCAAAACTTGCATCAACTCAGGAATCTGTGTTGAGCTCTCTGGTTTCCATCTCTTCTTAACTGATTTCTCATCATACTCTGTTGGAGCCTCGAACATATAGTTCACCTCGTTCCAGATATCGTTCACGAAGCTGACACGGTTACGAACCAAAGAGACAATATATTTCAACTTATCGTAATCACAAGCATGTCCTTTTTCCTCCAAGATTGGAGCAAACAACTTAGTGATTTCGTCATCAGACTTCATCATCATATACTCCTTGTTAAACCATTTACACTTCTCGAAATCGAAACGTGCACCAGCCTTGCTCACGCGCTCCAAAGAGAAGAGGTCTATCAACTCAGACATTGAGAAGATTTCACGGTCAATTCCTGGGTTCCAGCCCAACAAAGCCAAAAAGTTAATGGTAGCCTCAGGGAAGTAACCAGACTCACGGTATCCGCTGGACATATCGCCCGTCTTAGGATCTTTCCACTGAAGTGGGAATACAGGAAAACCTAATCTATCACCGTCTCTCTTGCTCAATTTTCCGTTTCCTTCGGGTTTCAACAACAAAGGCAAGTGGGCGAACTTAGGCATTGTATCAGCCCAACCGAAACAACGGTAAAGCAATACGTGCAACGGTGCAGATGGCAACCACTCCTCACCACGAATCACGTGTGTGATTTCCATCAAGTGGTCGTCCACGATATTGGCCAAGTGATAAGTTGGCAACTCATCAGCAGCCTTGTAAAGAACCTTATCATCCAACACATTGGAATTGATGACAACCTTACCACGGATCAAATCATCCACCTCAATATCCTCATCTGGTTGTACCTTGATACGAACCACATATTTCTCTCCGTTAGCGACACGTTTCTCAACCTCCTCTTTAGAAAGAGTCAATGAGTTGATACCGCTCATACGGGTGTGAGCATCATATTGAAAGTTAGGAATTTCCTTATGTTTCTCTTCTAACTCAGCAGGAGTATCAAATGCCATATAAGCATAACCAGCATCCAAAAGCTGCTGAACATATTTTTTATAGATGTCGCGGCGCTCGCTCTGACGATAAGGAGCATGGTCTCCACCAATTCCTACACCCTCGTCAAACTTAATGCCCAACCACTTGAAAGACTCGATGATATAATCTTCAGCTCCAGGAACAAAACGCTGTGAATCTGTATCTTCGATTCGAAGCAAAAGGTCACCACCATGCTTCTTAGCGAACAAATAATTATACAAAGCGGTCCTTACTCCACCAATGTGAAGTGCTCCTGTAGGACTGGGTGCAAAACGCACACGAACTTTTCTCTCTGCCATTATCTATATTTTACTTGTTTTCGAAAGTGTAATTATTAATCTGCAAAGTTAATACAAAGTTATAAAGTTGAAAAATCAAGAACGGAGAAACATGAATTTAAATTTGAAAAGAAAGAAATAGCAGATCAGATTAGGTTACAAAAAGAACAAGAAAACAAACTAATATATTTCGGAGAAAAAAATATAATTCATGAATCATTTTCAAAGCTACTTATTTCCGACCAAAAGTGTCCTTTCCAGATGTTTGTAGAAAAAAAACAGTGATAAGAAACCTATCAAATCAGCAAGTTATCAACAACCCACCATCTTACATATTATAATATAAGGAGAATGTCTTACCTTTGCAGAAAAAGGAATTCAGACGTGGAAGATTTTTTAAGTTTACTAAATGAGAGTCAGAGACAGGCCGTTACCTACAACGACGGACCATCTCTAGTCATTGCCGGTGCTGGTTCAGGAAAGACAAGAGTTTTGACCTATAAAATTGCAGGATTGCTGCAGCAGGGCTATGCACCCTCTTCCATCCTAGCACTGACATTCACCAACAAAGCGGCAAGAGAAATGAAAGATCGTATTGCAGGAATTGTGGGTGAAAACTTAGCCAACAAACTCTGGATGGGAACATTCCACTCCGTTTTCTACCGTATATTGAGAATAGAGTCGGACAATATAGGCTTTCCGAGTGACTTTACCATCTATGACAGCGCAGACTCCAAAAACTTGATCAAGACCATCATCAAGGGTATGAAACTTGACGAGAAGACGTACAACCCCAACAAAGTACACGCACGAATTTCTCAGCTGAAAAATAACCTCGTCACACCTCAGAGCTACATGAGCCGCAACGACCTTCACGAAGTAGATATGCACGCGCGCATGCCACTCATGAAAGATATTTTCACGACATACACCAACAGGTGTTTGAAGGCAGGTGTGATGGATTTCGACGACCTGCTGCTCTACACGAACATCCTCTTCCGTGATCATCCGGGTGTGCTCGTCAAGTACCAAAACTACTTCAAGTTCATCTTGGTGGACGAATACCAAGACACGAACTTTGCACAGCATCTTATCATAAAGAAATTGGCAGACCGTCACCACAAGGTGTGCGTAGTGGGCGATGATGCTCAAAGTATCTACTCGTTTCGCGGTGCGAACATTGAGAATATCCTGCGTTTCCAGGAGGTTTATCCTGAGTGCAAATTATTCAAATTGGAGCAGAACTACCGTTCTACACAAAACATTGTTAGAGCCGCCAACAGTTTGATTGACAAAAACAAAGAACAGATAAAGAAGAACGTATTCTCCGAAAACAGCGAGGGTAACATCGTCAAGGTGTTTAGTGCCTATTCCGATACGGAAGAGAGCAACATCGTGGCAAACGCCATCTTGGCTATGCATCAGAGCAAGAAATACGAATACAAGGATTTCGCCATCCTCTACAGAACCAACGCCCAATCGCGTATCTTAGAGGAGGCCATGAGAAAGAAGGGCGTTCCGTACAAAATTTACGGAGGTCTCTCCTTCTATCAACGTAAAGAGATTAAAGACGTTTTGGCTTACTTCAAACTGAGCATTAACCATGCCGACGAAGAGGCCTTCAAACGTGTCATCAACTACCCCGCCAGAGGCATCGGAGAGACTACGGTGAGCAAGATAGCCGAGTGTGCAAACATGCACAACGTCTCCTTTTGGGATGTCATCAGCAACCCATTGGGCTATAACCTGCAGGTTAACTCAGGAACTGCCCTAAAAATCGGAAACTTTCGGATGATGATGGAGGAGTTTACTGCCGAGACTGAGTCTAAAAGCGCGTACGATATGGCAACGACCATCATCCACCGAACAGGCATTCTGAAGGAGCTTTATCAGGACAAAACACCTGAAAACATGACCCGCCAACAGAATATCGAGGAGCTGCTCAAGAGCATCCATGAATTTTGCGAGACAAAGGAGGAGGAAGAGGGAGAAGAGATGCCTCTACTTAACGTATTCTTGCAAGAGGTCTCCCTATTGACAGACCAAGACAACAACAAGAACGAGAATCTGGACATGATCACCATGATGACGGTTCACGCATCCAAGGGTTTGGAGTTCAAAAACGTGTTCATTGTCGGCATGGAGGAGGAACTTTTTCCTTCCAACATGAGCACAGGCTCGGAAGAGAGTATCGAAGAAGAGCGCCGACTTTTCTACGTGGCCATCACACGTGCCGAAGAGAACTGCTACATCACCTACGCAAAGAGCCGTTTCCGCAACGGAAGCTCCGCTTACTGCAACCCAAGCCGATTCCTCAAGGACATAGACCCTGACCTACTCGAATTGCCAGATGATTATAAAATGTCGCACGGAAGAGTATTAAGGGAGGCTTTAGATTCACAGTTTGAGAATTTCCGCAGACAGGAACCTACGGGTTACAATCTGAAGATAAAGAACACAACCGAAACAACCAGCTTCAAGGCCAATCCGCCAAAGTTCAACTTCAACCTCGGTACCCGAATGAAGCCAATGAGTTCAACTGCTGCGACTCCAAATCCGAACTCTATCTCCAATTTCTCAGGTCAAGACAACAGCAACATCAAAGTAGGCGACTTTGTTGAGCACGAGAAATTCGGTATCGGAAAGGTAACGCAACTCGAAGGATTGGAAGGTAGCACAAAAGCGACCATTGAATTCAGAAATTCAGGCGTGAAGAAGATACTTCTCAAATATGCCAAACTAAAAGTCATCAAGGGATAAAATAATCCGGACGAAAAAGCATATATTTACATCAAATTTCAAGGGAAGGATTTACAATGAAAGAGAAGATTTTAACCGTATTAAAACATATTCCGTTTAACAAATACGTGCTCACGTTGCTCTTGGCAGCCGTTTGGATGGTATTTTTTGACGAAAATGACGTTCTCACTAGATTGAAATACGACAAAAAAATTCACGACCTCAAGTCAGAAATCACCTTTTACGAAAAAGAGATTGAAGTTAGTCGTGCCAAGACCCTTGAGTTACAGTCTAACGACAAAAACCTTGAGAAATTTGCCAGAGAGCAATATCTCATGAAAAAGTCAAACGAAGATATTTTCATCATAGATAAATAAAAAAATCAAAACAGAGTAAGACGTAATGAAACAAGGATTTGCATTCGGAGCCATTTTAGTATTAGTCGGAGCCATCATTCAGATGTTCAAACTAGCAATCATGGGGATTCCTATCTCTGCCATTCTGATTTTGGTGGGCGGTCTTTGCATGCTCTTCAGCCGAGGATTCAACGTAATCCCTGACGATACGCGTCTGAAGCGATTGAAATTCCAGGAATTCATCAGCAACATACTGATCATTTTAAGTGCCTACCTCATCTTCATCAATGACACGCGTTGGATGATTACCCTACTCATTGGTGCCGTCGTAGAATTGTGGGTTACCTACCGAATGCCGGAAGAGGGAAAGAAATAAGAAGAAGATATATTTCGACAAATGTGGTTCGTGAAAAACGGGCCACATTTTTTTCTGCCATCTGGGGGCGTGACACTTATGGCTAAAGAGCGCTGAGTTTTCAGCCGGCAGTTAGGATAATTGGCATCTGTCCAAAAAAATGAAAAAATCCAGTTTATTCCCCCATATATTTATTCATTTAAGGGCAAAATTGAATAATTTTGTAGAATACAACATGATGTTTAAATTGAATTTTAAAATAACAATATGAGCACTAAATATGACCGTTTTATAGGAATCATTCCTGCCAGATATGCATCTTCCAGATTTCCAGGCAAACCTTTAGTAGAAATTGGTGGAAAGAGCATGATCCAGAGAGTTTACGAACAGGTGTCTAAAGTGTTGGACTGCGTTTACGTGGCAACCGACGACGACAGAATTTTCCGAAGCGTGGAAGCGTTTGGCGGCAAAGCTATCATGACATCAGACAAACACAAAAGCGGAACAGACAGATGCTTCGAAGCATACCAGAAATCGAACTCAGGAAAAGAGATCATCATCAATATCCAAGGCGATGAACCTTTCATCCAGCCTTCACAGATTGAGACCATCTGCGCTTGCTTCGACAACAAGGATACTCAAATCGCAACCTTGGTGAAACCATTCACAGAGGCCGACGACGAACAGGCACTCTTCAACCCAAACTCTCCTAAGGTAGTTGTCAACAAGAACATGGAGGCAATGTACTTCAGCCGTTCTGTTATACCATACAAGAGAGGCGAAGAGACCGGCAACTGGTTAAAATGCCACAACTACTACAAACACATTGGCCTTTACGCTTACAGCGGCGACGTGTTGAAAGAGATCACTCAACTTCCTCAATCTTCACTTGAGCTGGCAGAATCGCTCGAGCAGTTGAGATGGTTAGAGAACGGTTTACGTATCAAAGTGGGCATCACCAATGTTGAGACTATCGGCATTGACACCCCAGACGACTTGAAGAGAGCCGAGAAATTTCTCGCAGAGAGGATATAATGCCAAATCATAAAACAGCCGACATTCATCATAACACCTATGGACAGAAAAAAACAACCGGAGATAAAGCCCATTGAGGACTTTAAAATCGAAAGAGCCGAATTAAAGACCCTTTCTAACGGGATAAAACTTTATATTCTCCGTCAAGGGGAAGAAGACGTAGTAAGACTCGACTGGATGTTGGGTGCTGGCAATTGCTATCAAGACGAGCGACTCGTGGCCAGCTTCACAGCCCAATTATTAAAAGAGGGTACGCGTTCGAAGAGTTCGTCAGAAATTGCCGACGAACTAGACTTCTACGGCTCCTGGTTGCAACTCTCTTGTTCGCACCAGTACGCCTACGTCACCTTCTACGCGTTGAACAAATACCTGCCCAAGGTGATGAACCTTGCCAATGAGATCATCTTCGAACCAACATTCCCCGAAAAAGAGTTCCACACTTACAAGGAGATTAAGAAGAAACAGAATATCATGGACTCTCAGAAGGTGGGTTATATGGCACATTACCAATTTCTGAAGTCGCTCTACGGCGAAGAGCATCCCTACGGACGAATTGCTGAGCCAAAAGATTTCGACAATATCAAGTTGGAATCGATCAAAGAGTTTCACAAGAAGTATTATGTGGCAGAAAACTGCATGGTCTTCGTAACCGGCAAAGTGACCGACGAGGTAGAAAAAACCATCTGCTCAGCTCTTGAGTCAATAGCACCAAGCGGACGAAAGATAGAAAAAAGAACATCTGGCACTCCTTCTCCAGATAGCCTTCGCCGGATTTTCTTGGAGAAGAAAGACAGTGTACAATCGGCCGTTGTGATTGGTTGTCCGCTCTTCACTAGGACAGATCCAGACTACCATAAGTTCAGCGTACTCAACACACTGTTGGGCGGTTACTTCGGCAGCCGACTGATGTCCAACATCCGTGAAGAGAAGGGTTATACCTACGGCATCGGATCGAGCATCACCACGTTCAAGGAGTTGGGGCACTTTTCCATCATGTCGCAGACAGGCGTGGAATTTACCCAACCACTTATCGACGAGATTTTCAAAGAGATGGAAAAGCTCAAAAAAGAGGAGGTTTCGGAAGAAGAACTGAACATGGTGAAGATGTACATGTTGGGCGAGCATTTACGATTAGTAGACGGCGGACTCTCCATTGCTGACAATATCATCTCGATGGTCGGAAACGGTTTGGACTACGACTTTTACGACAAAACCGTATCTTGTATCAACGACACAACAGCTAAGGACATCAAAGATTTGGCCAACAAATATTTCATTCCCGAAAACTTCTACACCGTCATTGCGGGCAAAGAGGCGTGACGGGCAATGCTTCTTTAGCGTTTCTCTACTCATCATAAACATAAAAACGTTAGATAGAAACAAACAAGAGATGAATTACGGGCAACTACAATCCCGTTTTTATTTATTAACTAATAAATAAGAAGGGTTATTATTATATTTGCATAACAGACAAGAATTAATTAATAGAACTAAGAAACGGTTTTTTAATAAATACGGAAAGAAATGGTAAAACACATTGTGCTTTTCAAGTTGAAGGAGTTTGCCTCCGAAGATGAGAAAGCTAGAAAGCTACATCAGATTCAGTTAGGATTATTGAATCTTAAGTCCATCATCAAAGAGTTGCAAACCATCGAAGTGGGATTGAACAAGAATCCAAAAGAGCAATACGATATCGCGTTGACGACTACCCATCTGACGATGGAAGATCTTCACGCATACGCTGTTCACCCAGAGCACCTCGCTGTTTCTAAAATCATCAGAGAGGTTTTGGAAAGCCGCTCTTGCGTTGATTACAACATCTAAAGTTTTCATTACTAGTTTAGCATTCTCTGCATACTACGTTCTATTGTTTCTGACTTTAAAAACGAGAAACTAAATTCGAATTATTCCATATCAATACTGACCTCAAAAACGTCCGCTTATGATTAAGAAATTATTTTCTATCATCACACTGCTTTTAGCATGTATATCCTTTGTGAACGCTCAGATTCAAGAGCCAGTAAAATGGGACATCTCCATCTCAAAAATCAATGAGAATGGCGACGGAGAAATCACATTCAAAGCAAAGTTTGAAGACCAATGGCACATTTACGGCACAGAATTGCCAGAGAATGGCCCTTTGCCTACCCGATTTAAATTCGATAGTCAGAAAAATGTAGACCTTGTTGGAGAAGTAAAAGCAAAGAGCCAACTTGTAAAAAAGTTTGAGCCAACATTCGACATGGAACTCAATTGGTTCGAGAATGAGGCCGTCTTTGTTCAGAAAATCAAGGCAACAGATGTCAACGATTACAAAATAAGCGGATATGTGGAATACATGGCCTGCAACGACAATACCTGTTTGCCACCAGCCCGCACCAGTTTCAATTTTGGAAAGAAACCAGCCCAACAAGACACGGCAGGACAAGCGATACCTCTTATTCCTCTTCAAAACTTGAACGCAAATTCAGGAAAAGCTGAAGAGAGCAATTATTGGGAGCCTGTCATCGACCAATTAAAAGAATTTGGAGATAATGAGGGTGTATCATCGGATAATGAATCTTTGTGGAGCATCTTCCTCAAAGGCATCATCGGCGGATTGCTCGCCATCATCACCCCTTGCGTTTGGCCTATCATCCCAATGACGGTCAGCTTCTTCCTTCACAGAGGAAACGATCCTAAAAAAGGAAAAAAGGCTGCCATTGGGTATGGAATCTCCATCGTAGTCATCTACGAGGCCTTAGGTCTTTTGCTCACCGCCATTTTAGGCGCTGATGCGATGAACGGAATTTCGACCAACGCCATCTTCAACGTCGTGCTGTTTGTATTATTGGTACTCTTTGCCATCTCGTTCTTCGGCGGTTTTGACATTGCCCTTCCTGCTACATGGAGCACAAAGATTGACAAAACAGCTGACAAGACAGGCGGATTCTTCAGCATCCTGCTGATGGCGCTCACTCTGGTCATCGTATCCTTCTCTTGTACCGGACTAATCATAGGCACACTCTTAGTGAGCATAGCCAACAGCAACCTATTGGCACCTGCCGTCGGAATGCTTGGTTTCGCTATCGCATTGGCAGCACCATTTACCATCTTCGCGCTATTTCCAAGCTGGTTGCACAACCTTCCGCGCTCAGGAGGATGGCTCAATTCGGTGAAGGTTGTTCTCGGTTTCTTGGAGTTGGCTTTTGCCTTGAAATTCCTATCGGTAGCCGATTTATCTTACGGATGGAACATTTTGGACAGAGAGGTCTTCCTCGTACTTTGGATTGTCATCTTCGTATTCCTGGGATTCTATTTATTAGGAAAAATAAGATTTATAGCCGATGAGAAATTGGAACACATCTCCGTGTTACGAATGTTCTTATCCATGATTGTTTTCGCATTCGTTGTTTACCTTGTTCCTGGCTTATTTGGAGCACCATTGAAGGCGGTTAGCGCATTTGCACCACCACTCTCAACGCAAGACTTCAACCTTTACGAAGGCAGGGTTCAAGCAGAATTTGAGGACTACGACCAAGGTATGGAATATGCCCATAGATACGGTAAGCCTGTTATAGTGGACTTCACAGGTTACGGCTGCGTTAACTGCAGAAAGATGGAAGGATCGGTTTGGAGCGACCCAGAGGTCAAAAAACTCTTGACAGAAGATTACGTGCTTATTTCTCTCTACGTAGACGACAAAAAATTGCTTGCAGAGCCATTCACTATAAAAGAGAACGGAAAAGAAAGAGTAATCACCACATGGGGAGAAAAATGGAGTTACTTACAACGCTCTAAATTTGGTGCCAATGCTCAGCCTTTCTATATATTGCTTAACAATGAAGGCGACGTGCTCAACCACGCATTCTCTTTTTCCGAGGATAAGGATGAATTTGTCACCTTCCTTAAAGATGGAAAGAAAAATTACAAAGCGGAGAAGAAAGGTTTGAAGCTAGAGACTTTGAAAGGAAAATAATAAATAATCTGATAGTTATGTTGACTTCATTGAACAATAGAAAATCAATAAGAAAATACCAGAAGAAAGAGGTGGACAACCAACTCCTCACCCAATTGCTGGACACTGCATTCCGAGCATCCACAACAGGAAACATGCAGCTCTATAGCGTTGTTGTGACAAAAGACGAAAAGAAGAAGGCTCAGCTTGCTCCTTTGCACTTCAACCAGCCTACATACGTGAATGCACCCGTATCTTTAACTTTCTGCGCCGACTACAACCGTTTCAACAAATGGTGCGAAAGCAGAGAGGCAGAACCCGGATACGATAACTTCTTATCTTTCTTGAACGCTG
Organism: Paludibacteraceae bacterium; assembly: GCA_023227695.1. Taxonomy (GTDB): domain Bacteria; phylum Bacteroidota; class Bacteroidia; order Bacteroidales; family Paludibacteraceae; genus RGIG10190. Next base: position 581 of record JALNVE010000077.1, on the reverse strand, counting down.
CCATTGATACGATGTTGGTGGCTCAGACCTTCTGTGTTGCAGCAGAAAGCAAAGGTTTAGGCATCTGCTACCTTGGCACAGCTCTTTACAACGCAAAGGCCATTGCTCAGATTTTGGCGTTGCCGAAGTTCGTTGTTCCAATCACAACCATCACAGTAGGTTATCCAGACGAGAACCCAGCTCAAACCGACCGTTTGCCAGCCGATGCGTTGATTCACTTCGAGACCTACAAGGACTACACCAATGCCGACATCGACCGCATCTATGCGCATAAAGAGAGCTTGGCCGAAAACAAAAAGTTCATCGCAGAAAACAACAAAAAGACGTTGGCTCAGGTCTTCACCGACATCCGCTACAAGAAAGCAGACAACGAAGCCTTCTCCAAAGCCCTACTCGATTTCATTAAAGAACAGGGATTTTTGAAGTAATAGAATTTCGATTAAATTCAATATAGAAACGTCCGGATCAGCGGATAGGTGGGGTTGGTATAGCGACAAGAATATTCCCCAAAATTCATGAATAGCATTATCTTTGCGGAATGAAAACAGATCAACTATTAAGAGAGATATTGCCAAGCGTAA
>JALNVE010000076.1 GCA_023227695.1 Paludibacteraceae bacterium | reverse complement strand
TCTTCACTGTCTTCACAATCTTTTCAGCTGATTTGTCAACTAGATTGTAATCGTAAGACTTCAATTTAATTCTAATTTTTTGGTTCATTGAATCTTATCTTTTATTCTATTTATACTCTCAAACAAATATTGAGTCCGATTGGCTTTCGCCAATCGGATTTCTCATTTTATTACAAAAGTTCTACTTTACCTTTAGCTTCAGCAACTACGTTCTTAGCGATTGAAGACGAAACCTCAGCATAGTGAGAGAACTCCATTGCGGAAGTTGCTCTACCTGAAGTGATCGTACGCAAAGAAGTAACATATCCGAACATTTCAGCCAAAGGCACCTTAGCCTTAACGATACGTGCACCAGAACGGCTGGTCTCCATACCTTCAACCTGACCACGACGTTTGTTCAAGTCTCCGATAACATCACCCATGTTCTCTTCTGGAGTTACAACTTCTAGCTTCATGATAGGCTCCATCAAAACTGGTTTTGCTTTAGCACAAGCCTGTTTGAAAGCTAAGTTAGCACAAATTTCGAAAGATAACTGATCTGAATCGACTGGGTGATAAGAACCATCCACTACAACAACTTTCAACTGCTCTACAGGGAAGCCGGCCAAAACACCGTTCTTCATTGCTGCAGCGAAACCTTTCTGGATAGAAGGGATGAATTCTCTAGGAATATTACCTCCCTTAACCTCGTCAACAAATTGTAGGCTACCCTCAAATCCTTCATCAGCTGGACCGACCTTAACATTTATATCTGCATACTTACCACGACCTCCAGATTGCTTTTTATAAAGTTCTCTGTGTTCAACAGTCCTAGTAATAGCTTCCTTATAATTTACCTGAGGACGTCCTTGGTTACATTCAACCTTAAACTCTCTCTTCAAACGGTCAAGGATGATATCCAAGTGAAGCTCACCCATACCTGAGATAACTGTTTGTCCAGACTGTTCATCTGTCTTAACTGTAAAGGTTGGATCCTCTTCAGCCAACTTAGCCAAACCGTTACCCAATTTATCAACATCTTTCTGAGTCTTAGGCTCAATTGCAATACCGATAACTGGATCTGGGAAATCAATAGACTCAAGAATCATGTGATCTGCCTCGTTCTCACCACACAATGTATCACCTGTACGAATATCCTTGAAACCTACTCCTGCACCAATATCACCTGCAGAAATTATTTCTACTGGGTTCTGGTGGTTAGAGAACATTTGGAACAAACGTGAGATACGCTCTTTCTTACCTGAACGAGTATTGAAAACATATGATCCTGCATCTATCTTACCTGAATATACACGGAAGTAGCATAAACGACCAACATAAGGGTCTGTAGCGATCTTAAATGCCAAAGCACAAAGCGGCTGATCCTCATCTGGATGTCTAACAACCTTCTTCTCCTTATCATCAACAGCTGTACCTACGATATCAGGGTTATCTAATGGGCTAGGAAGGAATGAACATACTGCATCCAACATAGTCTGAACACCCTTGTTCTTGAATGAAGAACCGCAGATAACTGGGTATAGATGCATTGACAATGTTCCTTTACGGATTGCATTACGGATTTCATCCTCAGTGATCTTTGATGGATCATCGAAGTATTTCTCCATAACAACGTCATCACACTCAGCGATAGACTCAAGCATTTTATTTCTCCATTCCTTAGCTTCATCTAACAAGTTAGCTGGGATCTCCTCTTCTGCGTACTCAGCACCCATTGTCTCATCATGCCAAAGAATAGCCTTCATCTTGATCAAATCAACAACTCCCTTAAAAGTCTCTTCGCTACCTATAGGGATTTGAATTGGGCATGGATTAGCACCTAATACACTCTTTATTTGAGAAACAACATCAAAGAAGTTTGCTCCTGAACGGTCCATCTTGTTTACGTAGCAAACACGAGGAACAACATATTTATCAGCCTGACGCCAAACTGTTTCAGATTGAGGCTCAACACCACCAACTGCACAGAAAGTAGCAACAGCACCATCCAAGATACGCAATGAACGCTCTACCTCTGCAGTAAAGTCAACGTGTCCCGGAGTATCAATCAAATTGATTTTATATTTTTTATCTGCATATTTCCAATATGTAGTTGTAGCTGCAGATGTAATTGTAATACCTCTCTCCTGCTCCTGAACCATCCAGTCCATAGTAGCGGCTCCATCATGTACCTCACCGATCTTATGAGTCAGACCAGTATAGAATAAGATACGCTCAGAGGTGGTTGTCTTACCGGCATCGATGTGAGCCATGATACCGATATTTCTTGTCAAATGTAAATCCGTTTTAGACATAATCTATAAAATGAATTTGGTTGATAATTAGAATCTGAAGTGAGCAAAAGCACGGTTTGCCTCTGCCATCTTGTGCATATCCTCTTTACGTTTGAATGCACCACCTTGATTATTAAACGCATCAGCTATTTCAGCTGCCAATTTATCAGCCATTGTCTTGCCTGCTCTCTTTCTTGAGTAGATAATAAGGTTCTTCATTGAAATAGACTCTTTTCTCTCAGAACGGATCTCTGTTGGAACCTGAAATGTTGCACCACCTACACGGCGTGACTTCACCTCTACCTGTGGAGTAATGTTTTCCAATGCTTTTTTCCATATTTCCAATGGGGTCTTCTCCTCATTTGGAAGTTTAGTTTTAACGTTTTCCAATGCAGAATAGAAAATGTCATAAGCGACACTCTTCTTTCCATCATACATCAAATGGTTAACAAATCTACTAACCATTACTTCATTAAAAAGCGGATCTGGTATAATAACCCGTTTTTTAGGTTTTGCTTTCCTCATTTTGTTTTATTTTCCGTTTTTGTTTTGGTTGCTCTTTCGCTTCAATGACTTCGCCAAATCATTTACTCAACCCTCATCTGCTACCAGTAAAACTCAAACTAGTTTTTTACTCTGTTTACTAGAATCTCTCTTGTTAGAATTACTTCTTACCTTTTCCTTTTGCTGCTGGAGCTGCTGCTTGTCCTGGCTTTGGTCTCTTTGCTCCGTACTTAGAACGACGTTGTGTACGAGCATTTACACCAGCAGTATCAAGTGTTCCACGAACAATGTGGTAACGAACACCCGGAAGGTCTTTTACACGACCACCACGAACCAATACGATTGAGTGCTCTTGCAAGTTGTGTCCTTCTCCTGGAATATACGCATTGACCTCTTTCTGGTTGGTCAAACGAACTCTGGCTACCTTACGCATTGCTGAGTTAGGCTTCTTTGGAGTCGTTGTATAAACCCTTACACAAACGCCACGTCTCTGAGGACATGAATCCAATGCAGGAGACTTACTATTGTCAACCTGATTAGCCCTTCCTTTTCTAACTAATTGCTGAATTGTAGGCATTTTACTACTTTTTAATCCTTTAAAATTTATAATACATTTGAATACACTCTTTCCTTAAGAGACCGCAAAATTATCTATTTATTTTCAAACTATCAACATTTTAGAGTTATTTTTTACGTGTAAATGATGTTTTTATCTAAAGATGAAGAAATAACTACAAATAATCTTTATAACATTATTTATGATTTTTCTCTCTTTATTTTTTCTATTGAAATGCGCTTTTAATACCTTTGAGTACGAAAACAGAAAAATTATGACATACAAAAAGATTCTCATATTTTCAATGTCGTTCTGCTTTATGTTAGGTCAACTTCTATATGCAGGAAACCCCTATCAAGATCATGCGGATGAACTTTTTTTATCAGGAAACTTGGAAAACGCTTTCCGCATCTATGGTGATGCCATAAAAGCAGACATTCCTGAAGATATGAATTACCAGCTCTACCTGAATGCAGGTGATTGTGCCTTCAAACTCAATTTCAAACAAATTGCATTGAATTATTATGGAATAGCAGCACAGAAAGGTGCCAACATCAATACATTAATGAAACATATCAACATTGTTTTTTGTCAAAAGGAAACAGGCTGCACTTGTGATGCTCTTAAATACATTATTGACAAATATCCTGACACAACAGACAGTTTATCTGTTGCGATTGCAGATATTTTTTTTGACAAATCAAGACACGAAGAGGCAATGCCCATTTATAAAAGAATCATCAACAAAGACCCTAAAAACTACAAGATAAAGAAAAAATTGGCCGAGTCTCTCCTATATATGGATAAAAGCGACAGCGCAAAAATCTTATTTCAGGAAATCGACGCTGATGGCATAGAAGATTATGATACTTATGTGTTTTTAGGAAACTATTATTATCTTTTGGCAGCAAAGTATCAATTATTATTATTAAATAATGACGAAGCGGCAAGCAAACAACCTTGCAATTCTCCCAATTTAGTAGACTGCAATAAATACTACAAAAAAGCGGCTTTTTACTTAGAAAAGGCGTATACCTTATATAATAGCAACGAAATCAAAGAAACGTTACTTAAAATATACACTCAGACAAACAACAAGGACAAAAACAGCAAATTAAAATAGGCAGCCAACATGAACAAAGATTCAAGAAAAAGAAAAGGTTTAATTAAAAGTATATATACCATATTGACTTTTGCAATCACAGGTTTCATCATACTGAACTTATACCCAAGCATAGGAAAGTTTCAGTATACCTATGAAAAAGGTAGCCCATGGCAGTATGATGCGATCACTGCTCCTTTTGCTTTTGAAATCCGAAAATCAGCAGACGAACTGAAACATGAACAAGACAGCGTTCTAAAAAAGGATTTTCAACCTTGTTACTTCATAGACAACAGCATCAAAAAGAAGAATATAAAAATCTTCTTGGAAACTATTTCCGATTCAAAATCGCCATTGTCCAGCATGTATGTGAAATACATCACATCTGAAATAAACAGGCTTTATGATACAGGAATAATCGCTTCATCTGATTTAGAACAAATAGCCAAAGACGGTTTTGACCATATTCTTCTGAAGGAAAATAAGGTGGCAAAATCTGTTCCTTTGAAAAAGCTTTTTTCAACAAAAACTGCATACGAAGAATTAATAGAAAACACTCCTTTATATTTGAACAAAAGCATTCTAAAAGGATACGACCTCAACAAGTATCTAGAAGAGAATGTCAACTACGATCAAAAGACAACAGACAACCTAAGGAATGATATTTTAAAGAACATTTCCTTAACCAAAGGAAGAATCCAAAGCGGAGAGAAAATCATCGATCACGGAGAGATCATCACGGTTAAGAGTTATGACATTTTAAATTCTCTCAAGCAAAGCGTACTTGAAAACAGGGAAAATAGTAATTCTTCGAGTGTACTTATCGGACAGATAATTGTTATAATTTGTGCTTTGAGTATCTTTTACATGTACCTTGTTCTATTTAGAAAAAAATTCTTGAAAGAGATTAAAAACGTTGTGTTCATGCTGCTAATGACAATCATGATTTGTGCATTGACCTCATTTGCGGTCAAGTATGAATTGTCTCCTTATATTATACCATACGCCATCCTTCCTGTCATCATCACCATTTTCTTTGATACAAGAACGGCATTGTTTTTACACATCACAACCATTCTTCTGTGTTCTTTTATTGTTCCATCAGAATTTGAATTTATCTTTTTACAGATAACAATCGGTATGATTTCCATCTGTACACTGAAAGACCTCTTCCAACGTTCTCAACTTGTAAAGTCTGCCTGCATCATTGTTATTGTTTACTGCTTGTTATATATAGGTGAAATTTTAGTTCACGAAAGAGCCCTTGAACAAACAAATTGGAGTACATTCATTTTGTTCATAATCAACGGACTTTTATTACTATTCGCATATCCGCTCATTTATATTTTCGAGAAGACATTCGGATATATATCTGACGTGACGCTTGTCGAGCTTTCTAATACGAACAATAAACTATTAAGAGAATTTTCGGAAATCGCACCAGGAAGCTTTCAACACTCTATGCAAGTATCCAACCTGGCAGCAGAAGCAGCCTTAAGCATTGGGGCTAACCCAATGCTAGCAAGAACAGGTGCTTTATATCATGACATAGGAAAAATGAAAAATCCTGTTTTCTTCACAGAAAATCAATCAGGGGTAAATCCTCACAATGAGATTAATGACGAAGAGAAAAGTGCTGAGATTATCATCAAGCATGTGAGCGAAGGAATAAGCATTGCGGAGAAGCATGGACTTCCAAAAAAGTTACAAAACTTCATCCGAACTCACCATGGAATGAGCAAGACAAAATACTTCTACTTTACATTCAAAAACAAATACCCAGATAGAGAAATCGACGACTCTAAATTCTCATATCCCGGTCAGCTCCCATTCTCAAAAGAAATGGCAGTTGTAGCCATGTGTGATTCTGTAGAAGCTGCTTCGAGAAGCATGAAAGAGTACACTGACAAAAGCATTACCGACTTGGTTGAGAAAATCATAACGGATCAAATTAACGAAGGTGTTTTCAAAGACTCTCCTATCACTTTCCGCGATATAGAGATTGTAAAATACACTTTAAAAGAAAAACTCAAGACCATCTATCATACAAGAATCAGTTATCCTGAGTTAAAGAAACAGGAAAATAACATATAATTAAAAGCCCAATGAAGGAGTTCTCCAACATTGGGCTTTGTTTTTTCTCTATCGATCAAATAGTCTTACAATAATCTATCAAACCGTCGCAAGAATCTTCCAGCAAATCCAAGACCAGCTCAAATCCCGAAGCACCTCCGTAATATGGATCTGGTATGTATTTATCATCATATTTTTTACAGAACTCAGTCATCTTATGAATTTTCTTCTGATGTTCTAACGTAACCGCCCTATCCATAAGGTCAACCACATTAGAGTCATCCATTCCGATAATCAAATCAAACTTTTCGAAATCATCAAACTTTACCGGTCTGGAAATGGAGGTCAAATCATAACCTCTTCTTTCAGCATGCCCACGCATACGAGCATCCGCCCTATCGCCCTGATGAACCGAAAGTATTCCGGCCGAATCAACATGTACAGAATCAGAAAGACCATTCTTTTCCAACTTGTACTTCATTATCCCTTCAGCAGCTGCAGATCTGCATATATTGCCTAAACAGACAAAAAGAATATGAAGCATAACTATGAATTGGAATTAGAATTATCTTGTGATGGTCTTCTTGGCCTATCTCCATTACGATTGTTGTTTCCAGGTCCACCTTGACGACTTGAATTGTTTGACGAACGATTTTGGTTGTTACCCGGACGACGTCTATTACTATTTCCAAATCGACCTCTATTCTGTGAAGGATGAGCTTTAGGATCATAAGCAGGAGCCTCACCTAAATCCTCTGGCATTTGAAGTTTATCTATCTGCTTATCCAAGAAACGTTCAATCCTAAAGAACTTTTCCTGTTCCTGTTCGGAAACAAACGTAATACCTGAACCTTCTCTGTTTGCACGAGCTGTTCTTCCTATTCTATGAATATAATCTTCAGCATCATGAGGCACGTCATAGTTGATCACCATATCGATGTCATCAATGTCTATACCACGGGCAACAATGTCTGTTGCGACCAAGAGATTTATCTTTCCATTTTTAAAATCAAGCATCACAGCGTCACGGTCTGCTTGTTCCAAATCAGAATGCATCTCTCCAACAGGAAGACCCATTCTTCTTAGATTACGAGTAACCTCTTTCACCATCAATTTTGAAGAAGAGAATACGATAACTTTTTCATCCTTCTTTTCTTTCAAAATAGACTTTATCAAACCTAACTTCTGAGGCTCATAACAGATATATGCACCTTGGAAAATGCCTTCTGCAGGCTTTGAAATGGCAATTGTGACAAATGCCGGATTATTCAAGATAGTCTCTGCCAACTTTTTGATTTTTGCCGGCATAGTAGCAGAGAACATAATTGTCTGCCTTGTCTTAGGAAGTTTATTTACGATTTGAATAATATCATCATAGAATCCCATATCCAACATTCTATCGGCCTCGTCCAAAATAAAATACTGGACATGAGAAAAATCGACATTTTCCAAACTGATATGAGAAATCAAACGTCCTGGAGTTGCAATCACAAAATCTGCACCCAACTGCATCGCCTTTTTCTGCTGTTCCCAAGCGGAAGCATCGTTTCCACCATATACGGCAACTGAACATATTGGCAAAAAATAGGTGAATCCCTCCAACTGTTGGTCAATCTGTTGAGCCAACTCTCTTGTAGGAGACATAATGATTGCATTTACATAATCAGGATTCTGGGGGTTTTTCAACATTCTATTAAGTACAGGAAGTAGATAAGCTGCTGTTTTCCCAGTTCCTGTCTGAGCGCAAGCTATTATATCCCGACCTTCCATAATTACAGGGATTGCCTGTTCCTGGACTGGAGTCATCTCCTTAAAATTCATGGTTTCCAATCCTTCCATTAAGGCATCCTCAAAACCTATTTCTTCAAACTTCATACCGTTGTTTTAAATAAGGACACACAAAATTATTGTCCTTTTCTTTTTATAATAAAGTACAAAGATATGCAAATTAAAGAACTACAAGAAATAAAATTCACATGGGATCTACATCCAATTGAAGGAAAACAGATTTATACTCAGGTTTAGATAACAAATGATCTGACACTTTTTTCAAAATCTCACGTACTTGCTCGGTAGAAATCTCTTGTTCAATTTTCAAAACAACCTTTAATATATAAAGGTTTTGGATACGGGTTATCACTGGTTTATCTGGTCCATAAACCCTATCAGCAAAAACTGAACGAAGGCATTGAGCGTAATAATTAGCAGCACTATTTACAGAATTATAGTCTCGTCCCTTTATATAAATATTAATCAATCTGAAGAATGGCGGATACTTGAACAGCCGCCTTTCCTCCAACTGCTCCTCATACATCTCTTTGTATGCATTTCTCTGAACCTGAGAAATTACGGGATGCGAAGAATCCGAAGTCTGCAAGACAACGATACCTTGATTGTTTTTTCTACCTGCCCTACCGCTTACCTGAGCCATCAGCTGATAAGCTCGCTCATACGAACGGAAGTCTGGATAATTAAGCAAAGAATCGGCATTCAGAATGCCAACTACCCTAACCCTTTCGAAATCCAAACCCTTCGAGATAATTTGAGTTCCAACCAAAATATCAATCTCACCTCGTTCAAAATCAGAGATAATCTTCTCATAACTTTTTCTCGAACGAGCCACATCCAAATCCAATCGGGAAACTCTTATGCCAGGAAACAACTCCGCCACCTCCTCTTCTATCCTCTCCGTACCTAAACCTACCGGTTCTAATGTAGGATTACCACATGCCGGACAAATCTCTGGCACTGGTATAGAATAACCACAATAGTGGCATGTCAAAACATTAAGATTCTTATGGTATGTAAGGCTTACATCACAGTTTTTACATTTAGGGACACAAGCACAACACTTACATTCAAGATAAGGAGCAAAACCTCGTCTGTTTTGGAAAAGGATGACTTGCTCCTTTCTCCCCAACGCTTTACTGATCTGCTCCATCAAAGGCAGGGTAAAGTGACCTTTCATCTCTTTTTTGTGCTTAGCCTCTTTGATGTCAGCAATTATAATTTCAGGCATCTTGATACCCTCATAACGGGTAAACAACTCTACCAAACCATATTTTTCTGTTTGAGAATTATAGTAACTCTCTATAGAAGGCGTTGCCGATCCAAGAAGGACCTTCGCTCCATGCATCGAAGCCAAAACAATGGCTGCATTACGCGCATGATATCTCGGTGCCGGATCGTATTGCTTATACGTAGTCTCATGTTCTTCGTCTACAATAACAAGACCCAACCTTTTAAAAGGAAGAAAAACGGATGATCGGACACCCAAAACGACTTGAATACCTTTATCATGTAGAAGATTATTCCAAATCTCCACACGCTCAGCATCCGAAAACTTGGAATGATATACACCCAACTTATTTCCAAAAACGACTTGTAGACGATTTGTAATTTGAGTTGTCAACGCAATCTCGGGCAAAAGGAACAAAACCTGCTTCCCTAATTTCAAAACCTCGTCTATAAGATGTATGTAAATTTCTGTTTTACCACTAGAAGTTACTCCATGCAAAAGAACAGTCTGTTTCTGTCTGAACAGAACCATGACTTCACGATATGCTCGCTTCTGTTCTTCTGTAAGAGGCGACATATTTCGTTGTACAAAAGTGTCGGAACTTAAACGATCCACCTCTTTGGTGTAAAGTTCCATATAACCTTTTTCTACGAGAGCATTTAAAACAGCAGACGACGATGCCGATTTTTCCAGAAGTTCCTTTTTTGTAATCTCAACTGTATGTCCAATCACAAAAAATTGCGAATACTGAAGATAAGCCATCAAAAGATCTAACTGTTTTTTTGCACGAGCCAAAGTATCAAACACAGCATGCATACGACTCTCCTCCCTATAGTATTCAGAGACCCGGACATAAACTTCTGTCTTCGGTTTATATTTAGCTTTGACCTCTTCGCTCAAAGCAATGGCTCCCATCTCCATCAATCGTTTAACAATAGGGAATGCATTTTTTATCGAAAGAGCTTTGTTCAATTCATTGACAGACATCTCTTTTTTCGAAGAGAGAAGATCCAACAACATCTGCTCATTCTTCTTCAATGGTTCCTGTGCCTCAAAGTCTTCAACAATATAAACCATACTTTCACTTTCCAGCTTAAAACCGGAAGGCAAAGCAGCTTTATAAACCTCACCTAATTGACATTGATAATATTTTGAAATCCAATTCCAAAACTCCAACTGCTTATTTCCTATAATAGGAATATCGTCCAAAAGAGACATGACCTCTTTTGGTTCAAAGTTTTCTGGTTTCTCTGTATGAAACTTATAAATCAAAGCGGTGTAAAGTTTTTTGTTTCCGAAAGGAACAATCACACGCATACCCACAGTGGCCTGACCCTTATATTCGTCTGGAAGAATATAAGTGTAAGTATTGGCCAAAGCCAAAGGCAATATGACATCTACGTACGTAACCACTGCTGATTTTTAAACAAATACAAAGATAGATTTTGATTGGGATATTTTCGAGAAGAAAGAAAATGATTTTATTTGAAAAAAGGAAATTAATCAAAAAAAAACAGGTAGCTATAATAATGTAATCTGCTTATCATGTTCAATAATCAAATGCATCTCAGGCGGTCACCCAACAGACGTTCCATCCTCCATCTGTGTAATCGGTGTAAACTGTGGTTTCTTAAAAATCCGTTTTTGATCCGTTCTATTCGTGGCGAAAAAGTCGTATTTGACAATGTCAACCACGTAGTTTTTCGGGTCAGTAGAAATTTAGTGGGGAAAGAAATATCATAAAAAACCAAGTATCAACGTTTCTATACCATGGAAACAAAACAACTAATAGCGTTGGCAGAAGTAGTACTGCCAACCGAG
>JALNVE010000075.1 GCA_023227695.1 Paludibacteraceae bacterium | reverse complement strand
TTATGAAGGCAAATGGATTTTGGAGAAGGGTGATTTTTCTGTAAACATTGACTCTCTCGTCATAGACCTTCATTGCGACCAAACCTACGAATGGCGAGGTCCGAACAAATAATTTTTAGCAAAAATCATATTAGGCTGTGTCCCAAAAGGCGCAGCCTTTTTGTTTACCAATTGGTCTTATTAGCAAAAAAGGCAGTGCCTGTTTTTAGACACAGCCTCATTATCTCAGTTAAATAGCTATTATTCTACAGTAGCGCCATTAATCGTTTGTTTCGATGGGCTCACAGCACACAAGCTTCCGTCAGCATTGACAGCAGAAAGAATCATACCTTGGCTCTCAACACCCTTTAACTTACGAGTTGGGAAGTTAGCAATGAAGCAAACTTGTTTTCCAATCAAATCCTCAGGATTGTAGTATTTAGCGATACCAGAAACAATGGTTCTGCCACCCATGCCATCGTCAATCTTGAATTGAAGAAGTTTGTCTGCCTTAGGCACTTTCTGACATTCAAGAACGGTACCGACACGGATATCCATCTTCGTAAAGTCCTCGTATGTTGTCTCGGCCTTCATTTCAGCTGGTTTCCAGTTGCTGATTTCGTTTTGCTTTTTAGTATCCATCAATTTCTGGATTTGAGCTTCAACAACCTCGTCTTCAATTTTCTCAAATAGAAGAGTAGCCTCATTAATCTTGTGACCATCTTCGATCAAATCAATCTTACCCAGATTTTCCCAGTTGAACTCATTGATGTTCAAGAATCCGCGGAGCTTCTCTGCGCTGAATGGAAGGAATGGCTCAAATGCGATGGCCAAGTTTGCTGCGATCTGCAAGCTCAAGTTCATGATGGTTTTAACTCGCTCAGGATCTGTCTTTATAAGTTTCCATGGCTCTGTATCTGCCAAGTACTTGTTACCGATACGAGCCAAGTTCATGGCCTCTTTTAAAGCGTCGCGGAATCTAAATACCTCAAGGTATTTTTCCAACTCTTTACGGATGTCAACAAATTCTTCCAACGTCTTCTTGTCGTAGTCTGTCAACTCACCGCGCGAAGGAGTGATGCCCTCGTAGTATTTCTGAGTAAGAACCAAAGATCTGTTGATGAAGTTTCCGAAGATAGCAACCAGCTCGTTGTTGTTGCGTGCCTGGAAATCTTTCCAAGTAAAGTCGTTATCCTTTGTCTCAGGAGCGTTAGCTGTCAAAACGTAGCGTAGCACGTCTTGTTTTTCCGGAAGGTCTCTCAAATATTCGTGTAACCAAACGGCCCAGTTTCTTGAAGTGGAGATCTTATCGCCCTCGAGGTTCAAAAACTCGTTTGCAGGAACGTTTTCTGGCAAAATGAAGCTGCCTTCAGCTTTCAACATGGCAGGGAACACGATGCAGTGGAATACGATATTGTCTTTTCCTATGAAGTGAAGCAAACGGGTGTCCTCGTCTTTCCACCATTTTTCCCAATCGTTAGGCAAAAGCTCTTTTGTGTTAGAGATGTATCCAATAGGAGCATCGAACCATACGTAAAGAACTTTTCCTTCAGCTCCTTCAACAGGAACAGGAATACCCCAATCGAGGTCACGGCTTACTGCACGTGGCTGAAGACCCATGTCCAACCAACTTTTACACTGTCCGTATACGTTTGGTTTCCACTCTTTGTGTTCTTCCAAAATCCATTTTGACAACCACTCCTCGTGTTTGTTTAGAGGAAGGTACCAGTGCTTTGTCTCACGCAAAACTGGCTTAGAACCTGAGATCGCTGATTTAGGATTGATCAAATCCAATGGGCTCAATGAAGTTCCGCAAGCCTCGCATTGGTCGCCATATGCATGCTCGTTTTTGCAATGAGGACATGTTCCGGTGATGTATCTGTCGGCAAGGAATTGACCAGCCTCTTCGTCGTAGTACTGCTCAGAAGTTTTTTCAATAAACTCTCCTTTGTCGTAGAGTGTCTTGAAAAACTGAGAAGCCACCTCTGAGTGGGTCTTAGAGGTTGTACGTGAATATATATCGAAAGAGATACCGAATTCTTTGAAGGAATCTTTGATGATTTTATGGTAACGGTCCACAATGTCTTGAGGAGTTACACCCTCTTTTTTAGCCTTGATGGTGATAGGTACACCATGCTCGTCTGAACCACCTATAAAGAGCACATCTTCTCCCTTTAAACGTAAAAAACGCACATAAATGTCGGCAGGAACATACACACCGGCAAGGTGGCCGATATGGACAGGACCGTTGGCATAAGGAAGTGCGGAGGTTACTAATGTCCTTTTGAATTTCTTCTCCATATATCTTTTTTTGAATAATGGGTCAGCCGTTGCCGAGTGGCAAAGCGTCTCAACCCCTCTTTTTTGTTTATTATTAACGTTGGTTTGTTGGCTGTTAGCCCTTTTTACCATGATTTGCAAAGATACTTTATTTTTATTAAGAAATTGTTCAAATTTTATCGTTAGATTATTTGAGATGAGTTTTTGAAACATTTTTTTTGATTTTGTGAGAAAGATAGGGAGCTATCTGAGAAATTAACTTCCTGAAAATGGTCAAAAAAGGAACTTAAAGAATCAACGAAAACTGCCATTTGATTTTATACAAAAATAGTTTGTGGAAAATTCAAGCAGCATCTAAACAGATTACGAAAACAGGTCACCGTTCATGTTCAACTATCATTAGATTAGTTATTTTATCATTTTTTAGTAAATGCAAGACATTTTTTTAGTGCTTACATCGTTTAATATTTATGTAGAAGGAATTGCAAATCGTATCACTCGCTTGTTCTTGACAAAAAAGAGAATCATGAATGTAGGGTAATCGATTTTTTCCTATCTTTGTAAGCCTCGGCAGTTTCGGGGGGACAAAAATTTGTAAGGAGAAGAAAAAATGAAAATTGCATTGATAGGTTACGGTAAAATGGGACAAACCATTGAGAGAATTGCAAAAGATCGTGGACATGAAATCGTTTCAATCATAGATATAAAAAATTTGGAGGATTTTAATTCGGCAGCATTCAAAAGTGCTGACGTAGCCATTGAGTTTACTCGTCCGGATGTAGTTTTGTCCAATGTGCGTAAGTGCTTCAGCGTTGGTGTGCGTGTTGTTTCAGGAACTACAGGATGGAAGGCTGCTGATTTGAAGGATGAGGTTGAGAAGAACGGTTACACTTTGTTCTGGTCTTCAAATTACAGCTTGGGTGTCAATGCATTCATTGCTTTGAATAAATATTTGGCTAAGATAATGAATCAGTTGGATGCTTATACTCCATCCATGACAGAGACTCACCACGTTCACAAACTCGATGCTCCAAGTGGAACAGCCATTACATTGGCAGAGGGTATTATCGAAAATGTTGACCGTGTAAACGGTTGGACATTGACTCCTGATTTGCAGAAGGATAAGATGCCAATCAGCTCTATCCGTCGCCATGAAGTTCCAGGTATCCATACCATCTGTTATGATTCAGAGGATGATTATATTGAAATCACTCACTCTGCAAGATCACGCCGTGGTTTGGCATTGGGAGCAGTTCTTGCTGCTGAATTCACTTGTGGAAAGAAGGGATTCCTCGGCATGGACGATATGCTTAAATTTTAGGAAATAAAGAAAAAAGGAAAAATAGATATTAATCATGGAAAGTTCTAAAGGTAAAAGTTTGATAAATAGACTGAAAGAAGCTTCGTTTAAACAGTGGCTCAAGTTTATTCTGACTGCATTATGTTGTGTGTGTTTCACCCTCTGGTCTGGTGCTCTTTGGATATTATTACTAATTCCTTTGTTTTTGGACATTTACGTAACAAAGTTCATAAAATGGGGAGCATGGAAGCAGTCTGAAAATGCGTTTTTGCGTAAGATAGCAGAGTGGGCAGATGCCATCATCTTTGCTTTGGTAGCTGTTTATCTGATCAATATTTTCTTTTTCCAGAACTACAAAATCCCTACCTCTTCATTGGAGAAATCTTTGTTGGTAGGTGATTTCCTTTTTGTGAGCAAATTGAGTTATGGACCTCGTGAGCCAATGACTCCGCTCTCTTTCCCTTTGGCTCAGCACACTTTACCGATCTTGAACACAAAGTCGTTCATTGAACAACCTCAATGGGAGTACAAAAGACTCAAGGGATTCGGAAAGGTAGAATATGATGATATTGTGGTTTTTAACTTCCCTGTTGGCGATACCGTTGCGGAGAAGATGCAGAATCCTGACTACTACAGATTGGTTTATCTTTATGGACGTGACTACGTTTGGAACCATCCTGAAGAGTTCGGTGAGATTCTTTACAGACCAGTAGATAGAAGGGAGAACTATGTAAAACGTTGTGTTGCACTTCCTGGCGATTCACTTCGAATCATCAACGGAGAGGTCTTTATCAACGGTAAAAAACAGAAAAACATAGCAGGTCTACAGTACAATTATTTCGTAGAGACGAAAGAGATCATCTCTGAGAAGCTGTTCGAAGATCTGAATGTAAGCCTAGACGACCGCTTCCTTATAAACAAAAACAGAGAGGCTTATCAGAAATTGGCAGACATGGGTTATAAGATGGATGAAATGGGTAGGATGAACTATATCTATCGTTTGCCGTTGACGAATGAGGCCTTTGCAAGAATGAAGAAATCAAGTAATTTGATCTCCATTCAAAAAGAGCCAAGCGGTTTGTTTGGTGACGACAAGACTTTCCCTTTAAATATGAATACGGGTTGGACCAGAGACAATTTCGGTACGCTTTGGATTCCAAAAAAGGGAGCAACAACGGCCATCAGCGCGGCTAATGTTCCTTTGTATGAGCATATTATACGTAATATTGAGCACAACAAGTTAGAGGTAAAAGACAGTGTAGTGTATATTAATGACAAGCCTGCCAATAGTTATACTTTCAAAATGGATTACTATTGGATGATGGGTGATAACCGTCATAATTCAGCCGATTCCAGATATTGGGGCTTTGTTCCTGAAGATCACATCGTAGGTAAACCTATTTTTGTATGGTTGTCTATCGACAAGGATAAACCGAGCTTCTCTTCTGTAAGATGGAATCGCGTGTTTAAGATGGTTCACGATTAAAAAGTGAATCAATTCTATTGATAAGGATAAATCATTCTTTTCTGCTATGCGATGGGATAGATTATTTAAAATGGTACATGATTAAAGATTGTTGGTTATGAAAAGAGTTTTTATTGGCATAATACTATTAATCTCTTTTTGGTCTGCAAACCTAGTTAATGCACAGGATAGATATATGAATGAGAGCGTTTTCCATTTCGGAGAACATGCCACTTATAATGTTTTTTTTAATTGGGGATTTATCTGGATTCATGCAGGTAATGTAGAGTTTCAGGTAAAGAACATGAAGGTAGGAAATAAGGATTGTTATTATCTCTTTGTTTCGGGTTATACTCGTAAGGCATTCGATAAGATGTATACTATCCGCGATACATTCTCTTCTTGTGTTGACACAAAGTATCTTTTGCCCGTAGCTTACAGAGAGACAAAACATGAGGACTCTTATTTCTGCGATAAAATTTACAAATACCAACGTTTTACAGATAGTACGAAAGTCTTTATGGACTTTACTAGATACACTAAAAAATGGTTAGATACGTTGGTGGTTAATCATCAGTCATACGACTTGATCACGACTTGTTATAAGTTCCGTAATTTGGACATGAGCACCGTACAGAAGAACATGGTGGTCAACTTCAATATGATTTTTGATAGTGAGGTCTATAACTTAGGTTTGAAGTATTGCGGAAAAGAGCAGATCAAGCTTAAAAACGGAAAGAAATACAATGCATTGAAATTTGTTCCTAAATTGATCACTGGCGACTTGTTTAAGAATGAGGATGACATGGTCATCTACGTTACTGACGACAACAATCATGTTCCTTTGTTGATTGATGCCAAGATTAAGGTAGGTTCAATTAAAGCTATGCTTCAGGATGTAGCGGGCACTAAATTCCCTGTTTCTTCCTTGCTGAAGTAATGAGAATGAAATAATGTTTTAACGGGATTGGTATGTCAAAAATTTTAGTCATAGATGACGAACGTAGTATCCGTAATACACTGAAAGATATTCTTGAATTCGAGAAATATACGGTTGTCACCGCCGAAGATGGAATTAAAGCATTGGAAATCGTAAAACAGGAGAAGTTTGATCTTGTTTTTTGCGACATTAAGATGCCTCAAATAGACGGAATTGAAGTCCTAGATAAACTTCATGAAAGTTATCCGGATATTCCAGTTGTGATGATTTCCGGACACGGAAACATAGATACGGCAGTGGAGTGCATTAAGAAAGGTGCATTTGATTTTATAGAGAAACCGATAGATCTGAATCGTCTGTTGGTTTCTACTCGCAATGGTTTGGAACATAAGAATTTGGTTCAGGAGACAAAGGTCTTGAAAAAGAAGGTCTCCAAGAACAACCGTATGGTGGGCGAATCGGCTCCTATGTTACGCTTGCGCGAAATGATTGAGAGAGTAGCTCCGACTGATGCCCGTGTATTGATTACGGGTGAAAACGGAACAGGTAAAGAGGTGGTTGCACGTCAGCTCTTCGAGTTGAGTAACCGTTCAACTGCACCGTTCGTTGAGGTCAACTGTGCTGCTATTCCTTCTGAGTTGATTGAGAGTGAACTTTTCGGTCACGAGAAAGGCTCTTTTACTTCAGCTATCAAACAGAGAATCGGTAAGTTTGAACAGGCAGATGGCGGAACCATCTTCTTGGACGAGATCGGAGATATGAGTCTTCCTGCCCAGACAAAGGTGCTTCGTGTGTTGCAGGAGAAAGAGATTACCCGTGTAGGTAGTGATAAAAGCATCAAGGTCAATGTGAGAGTCTTTGCGGCTACCAACAAAGATCTTTTGAAAGAGATTGAGAAGGGTAACTTCCGTGAAGACTTGTTCCACCGTTTGAATGTCATTCCTATCCACGTTCCTGCTTTGAAGGAGAGAAAGGATGATATCCCTGCTTTGGTGAAGTACTTCTGTGAGATTCTCTGTGAGGAGCAGGGTGTTCCGTTGAAGGAGTTCACTGCTGATGCGATGGAGGCATTGAAGCAGTACGATTGGACAGGTAACATCCGTGAGTTGAGAAATGTGGTGGAGAGAATGATTATCCTTTGTGCTCAGACCATCACTGCTGATGATGTGAAGATTTTTGCAGCTCCTGCCTTTATCTAAGAAGGCGTGCTTTGATATAATAACAGACTTCCCTTTCTTTTTATGGAGAGGTGAGTCTGTTTTTTTATCTATTCTACCCTATTTTTTGCTATATTTGAACATTCAAAAACATAGACGATGGCAAAAGAAGCAGAGACACCTCTGATGAAGCAGTATTACGAGATGAAGGGAAAGCATCCTGATGCGATTCTCCTCTTCCGTGTAGGCGATTTTTATGAGACGTATGCCGAAGATGCGATTAAGGCGTCCGAAATATTAGGCATTACTCTTACACGAAGGGCAAATGGTGGACAGAAGACGACCGAGATGGCTGGATTTCCTCATCATGCGCTTGATACGTATCTGCCTAAGCTTGTCAGGGCTGGACAGCGAGTGGCTATCTGCGACCAATTGGAAGACCCGAAGATGACCAAGACTTTGGTCAAAAGGGGAATCACAGAGTTGGTTACTCCCGGTGTTTCCATCAACGATAACGTGCTTAATTACAAGGAGAATAACTTCTTGGCAGCTGTCCATATTGCTAAAAAAGCCGTGGGCGTCGCTTTCCTTGATATCTCCACCGGTGAGTTCCTCACTGCTGAGGGATCGTTTGATTATGTGGATAAACTTTTGAACAGTATGTCTCCGAAAGAGGTCCTCTTCGAGCGCAGCAAACGTGCCCAGTTTGAGGAGCATTTCGGAACCAAATATTATACTTTTGAGCTGGAAGATTGGATCTTCACTACCGAGGCAGCCACAGACCGTCTGCTTAAACACTTTGAGACGAAAAACCTGAAAGGTTTCGGTGTCCAGAATTTGGAGTTGGGTGTCATTGCCTCGGGTGCTATTCTCCATTATATGGACATTACCCAGCACTTCCAGATTAGCCACATCACGCACCTCTCTCGTATAGAGGAGGATCGTTATGTATGGCTCGATAAGTTCACCATCCGAAACCTGGAGCTCTATGGCAACATGCACGAGGGCGGACGTACTTTGGTTGATATTCTGGACAAGACCATCACACCGATGGGTGCCCGTCTGCTGAAGCGTTGGATCGCTTTCCCGCTGAAGGATGTGAAGCCTATCATGGAGCGTTTGGATATTGTGGAGACCTTCTTCCGCGATCTTGAGGTGAAGGATACGTTGAATGAACAGCTCACTACCATCGGCGATTTGGAACGTATCATCTCCAAGGTGGCGGTAGGCCGTGTCACTCCGCGTGAAGTGGTTCAGTTGAAGGTGGCTTTGACCGCTATTCTTCCTATCAAGGAGGCTTGTCAGTCAAGCGATAATTCTGGTTTGAAACGCATTGGCGAACAGCTTAATCCATGTCCAAACATCCGTGAGAAGATTGCCAATACGTTGGTCAACGATCCTCCTAACTTGGTGAACCGTGGCGGTGTGATTGCCCAAGGCGTCAATGCTGAGTTGGACGAGTTGAGACAGATGTCCCATTCGGGAAAAGATTACCTGTTGAAGATTCAACAGCGAGAGTCTGATATCACAGGCATACCAAGTTTAAAGATCGCTTACAATAACGTGTTCGGTTACTTCATTGAGGTCCGCAACACGCATAAAGATAAAGTGCCTTCTGATTGGATCAGAAAGCAGACGTTGGCTAACGCTGAGCGTTACATCACTCAGGAGTTGAAGGAGTACGAGGAAAAGATTCTAGGTGCTGAAGACCGTATCCTGACTTTGGAGACCAAGCTTTACAACGATTTGGTACTTGAACTTGCCGAATATGTTCCGGCTATTCAAGTCAACTCCAACCTCTTGGCACAAGTTGATTGTATTCTCTCATTTGCCAAGGTTTCTGCAGAGAACAATTATGTACGCGCTGACGTCAACGACAGTGAAGTGATAGATATACATCAGGGCAGACACCCTGTTATTGAGAAGCAGTTGCCGGTAGGCGAGAAGTACATCGCCAACGACCTGATGCTCGACAGCAATTCGCAGCAGGTGATTATGATTACAGGTCCGAACATGGCCGGAAAATCAGCTTTGTTGCGACAGACGGCTTTGATTGTGCTGATGGCACAGATAGGCTGTTTCGTTCCTGCAGAATCTGCCAGCATCGGTGTGGTCGATAAGATCTTCACCCGTGTAGGAGCTTCAGATAACATCTCCATGGGAGAGTCTACCTTCATGGTGGAGATGAACGAGGCGGCGAGCATCATCAATAACCTTTCACAGCGTAGCCTGGTGCTCTTCGATGAGTTGGGCCGTGGAACCAGTACCTACGACGGTATCTCCATTGCCTGGGCCATTGTGGAGTATATTCATGAGAATCCGAAGGCAAAGGCCAAGACTCTATTCGCAACCCACTACCATGAGTTAAATGAGATGGAGAAGACCTTCCAGCGCATCCGTAACTACAATGTCTCTGTGAAGGAGTTGGACGGTAAGGTGATCTTCTTGCGTAAGTTGGCAAGGGGAGGCAGTGAGCACAGTTTCGGTATCCATGTGGCTAAGTTGGCGGGATTGCCTCAGAGCGTGGTGAACCGTTCCAACGAGATTTTGCATCAGTTGGAGTCTGAGAGCCGAGACCAAGGCTTAACAAAGCCAGTTAAGGAGATTGCAGAGCATCATGAAGGCTATCAGTTGAGCATTTTCCAGTTAGACGATCCTGTCCTTTCTCAGATCAGGGATGAGATCATCCATTTGGATGTCAATAATTTGACCCCCATCGATGCCTTGAATAAGTTGAACGACATCAAGCGTATTGTTATGGGAAAGAGTTAATAGAACCATATAAATAGGAAAGAGAAGGGGAGTCTGTTGGTGCAGATTCCTTTTTTTGTTTAGAAATGTCTAATCATTTCGTTTCCTGATTTTCGTTGACCTAAAATAGAATAATTTGTGGTCAGAAACTGTCCCTGCACTTTTTTCATTTCTAATTGTTATTGTTTCAAATCCGTTTGTTTTGTTAGCAAAATGAGGGCAATTGAAGTTAATCGTTAACTTAATAGATAAAAAAGTAAATATTACAACTGGAAAAATGTTTGTGAAGCATGTTTTTTAAAATTTTTTTATTATGTTTGTCGTAATCAAAAAAGACACCGAGTTTTTAGGATCCTTTAATGATAACATATCTGGAAAAAATATCTATTTAAAAGATTTGTAAGAGATAAGAGAATAAACTTAAGGTTCTTTCTTGAGTATAAATGTATGATAACGTTAAACGAAAGAGGAAGGTAGTTTTGCCTTACTCTAGTATTTTTTATAGTAAAAACAAAAAATAATGAAAAGTCAAGAAGAGAAGTCTAAACGTGGAGGAAGAAGACCAGGTGCAGGTCGAAAATCTATTTATGGTGTTACAACAAACATCAATTTTCGTATTGATTCTGATTTGCGAGACTATTTAGTTAGTCAGCCAAATCGTAGTCGTTTTATTAATGAGTCTATCCGTCTCAGACTGGAACAAATTCAGCAGAATCCCTGATAGGAATTAATTGTAGACGTTAAGTGAGGATGGTTTGCATTGCATTTCTGCAATTTGTTTCTTATATTTGATAGAATCAATCAATCATACAATCATGAAACGTTTCTTATTTTTATTGGTTATGTTCTTTTTTGGTTTCAGCCTTTTTGCAGGCGATGTTTTCATTGATAAGAAGAATTGTACCATTACGAAAAATGGGAAGACCTTCCCTTTGCATGGTAAGGTTGCAATAGTAGAAAATTTTGCCGATTTTGATATCAAGATAGTAGATTCTTTCGAGGATGCTGCTGTCGTGATCGATAATAGTTTTCCTGATGGTTGTTGCGAATGGAAGATTGTAGGCAAAAATGAATTTCCCGATTTCACTATCAGAATAGTAAGCTCCTTCGAAGATATGAAGGTGAAGTTTGTCACCTCATTTCCTGGGTTGAAAAAATAAGATAGCCTTTTGTTAAGGCTTTCAATATCATTTCGAAGAAGAGATTATTTTTGAATAAAAAAGTTTGATAATAGATGCTGTGTGCATTGTTATCAAACTCTTTTTTTTGTCTGTCGTTTCCTTATTTCAGTTGACCAAAAATCAATAAAATTCCGTTAGTTCATGGTGAAAGAAACTATTTTTTTAATAGATCAATATTTCGGGGATTCAAATTGATAATGCAACTTGAGGAGGAAAAAAATGGGTCAGGTAGAAAAAATATTTTTCAGAGCAGAAAGAGAAGAGAAAATCTCCCTCTTTCCAGTTGCCCTGTGGAG
>JALNVE010000074.1 GCA_023227695.1 Paludibacteraceae bacterium | reverse complement strand
CTTACTACCGCAAGCTTAAAGCTCATCGGGTAGTCTTTTTGTGAACGTCTAACGTACTGTCTTTCTTTTCCTTTCATATTCGTTACTTTTTTGTTGTAACGCTATTTCAGGACGTGACATTATGATATTATAAAGGGACTAGGTTGGTGAACAAAATCCCTTTTGTTTGAGTTTATAGTCAGTTTTATTATAAAATAAAGAATTATGGCCAAAAAAATGTGGATAACTGAGATTGCGTTGTTTTTTTGTGAGGGGCATATTGGCAAATTTCCTCATGTTTTTGAACTAAACGAGGATGCCGATTCGTGCCCGGTGCAAGCGATTAAGGATGAATAACAGTAAAGGTGAAGGATTTGGCACTTTGTATGCTTTTAGGGCAGCCAAGTTATCCTGTTTGTCGTTCTTCTTGTAGCTAAGGGGTTATTATGATAGGGTTTGTAAAGGAGTAATTGTCTAATTTGTCTTTGTCCCAAACACCTGTTTCGTATTCTGCTCTTGGAGAATCAGGGATGATCATATATCTATCATTTTGCTTGTTTTTGATAAGTTTGATCTGCGAATTTGGATCAATAGCTGCGATTGAAATTCTGAAAGTGTCAATTCCTACCTGCAAAAAGATGGAATCATAGTCAGGATTGCCTTCTTTTTTAAAAATGCAGACTCTTTCTCTTTCTTCTTTTGATTCCAATGTTAAATATGCGCATGATGTTATTTTTTCTGCTGAAAGTGCGATGAAGTGGGTTAATTGTAATATTCTATTAAGATTCATGTTTTTGTCAAGTAGGATGACAAATTGGTATGAACTTTCGCTATAGATTGTCAAAACTGGTTTTTGAACCTCATTTTTGAAATAGAGATGGAGATATTCTGATATGACCTTTTTAAGGTCGTCAGCAGAACAATTGCATACGCGTATGTAGTTTATGTCCATGTGGTTGCAATAGTTTCCGATGCTATCAGAAAAAGGATATTCTTTGAGCAACCTGTCCTGCTCATCTTGAATCTGCATTCTCCATACATGTTTCAATTGTCCGAGAAATTCTTTTTGCTTGTCGAAAATTAATCTTCTGGGGTCTTCTTTTGTCTTTGGATTAGAGCTTTGATAAATGGCTCCCATTAAAAGTGTTATCTGACGAAATGTCCAAAACAGAAACGTATCCAAGTCGTAGGTCGACATACGTTCTTCTTTTAAATCCCCGTTTAATTTTTTGTTGTTGAGATGAAATGAATCTTTCCGAAATCATCTGCTTCAAAGAATAATCCCTCTCTTCCTTGTATGTATTCTATGGGAAGAAAGTCTTTTGGTGCATTGATTTTTTGTACTAGGGAGAATATCTGTTTGGTTATTTTTTCAGATGAAATGTTCATATTGTTTGTAAGAATGCCATATAGTCAGGCAGAACTATGAACAGATTGCCTGACTATATATTTTTTATTTGAAATATTCGATTTGTCTTTCTGTGATGAATGTAGGCTTGTCTCCTTCGTATTCGATCTTCTCTACCCAATTGCCCTTTTCATCGAATTTGTATTCATAACGGGTTGGAAGAAAGGGTTGCCCATTTTCATCAGTTCCCTCTTTTTTGATTAGATTACCTTTGTCATCATATTTCAACTTAATGTTCATGATGACAGAACCGTCTTCTGGAAAGAAAACGATCAAGCTCTCTAATAATCCGTCGCTATTGTATTTCTCTTTTCTGTGATTGACCAGATTGTTTTCGGGTCCATAAACTTTCGTTTCGCTAGGGAAATTTTTACTGCTCATTTTTTGAACAGCTTTGTTTTTAAGAGCACCTCTAGCACTGTAGGAAGATATGGTGACAATATCCTTGTTATACTCGTAAAGAGTAGAACCTGTGATATTATCAGTGTTGTTGAATGAGATAATTTGGGTCAATCTGTTGTCTTTGTCGTAAGTGTAGGTGGCCTTGTCGCTTATTCCACCCTCTGCATCGTAAGCTGACACCAAAGTCAATCTGTTGTTTTTGTCGTACTTGTATTCAGAGTAACCAACTTCATCACTTACCTGATTCATTTGAGTTATCTTCTCAAAGTAACCTTTGTCGTTGAATACGAATATCTGATCCCAACCATCTTCTCTGTAAAGGTCTCCCTTTTCAGGTTTGCCGAATTTCATCTCAGCAATATATTGAAGTTCGATGATCTGTTTCACTTTTCCTGAGAGACGCATATTCCCCCAATCGTTTTTGTTGTTTCCGCATCCAGACAAAAGAACGACCAGAAGGCAGAAATAAATGCTTTTTGTAATCTTCATAATAGTTGATGTATAAGTTATAATTAAGAGAAAGAGTGTTTACAAGCCTTCCTTTAATTACGAAGCTTTTTTAATTTTATCGTTAGATTATTTGAGATGACAATTGACCATTTTAGGGATTTTTCGAGAAAGATAGTGAGCTATCTGACGAATGAAATCGTTAGAAATGGGAAAAACACTCAAAGAATCAACGAAAACCACATTGGTTTTTATGCAAAAAAGTTTATCGAAAATAGAAACAACTTCTAAGACAATTTCTTTTCAATAAGTTCAAAGTCTAGTTGTTTCTTTTCGAGGTTTGCTTTTGCGATACGAACAACGACCTCGTCGCCCAACTGGTATTTCTGTTTGTGCTTGCGGCCAATCAAGCAATATTCTTTCTCGTCGAATATATAGAAATCATCATCCAAATCGCGAATAGGAATCATGCCTTCGCATTTGTTTTCTAATAATTCAACATAGATACCCCATTCTTGAATGCCGGAGATAACACCATCATAAATCTTTCCGATCTTATCGCTCATAAACTCAACTTGTTTGTACTTCACAGAAGCACGTTCGGCGTTGGCTGCTATTTGTTCCATTTCAGAACTGTGCTGGCAGAGTTCTTCGAACATATCTCTGTTTGCACTGTTGCCACCCTCTGCATAACGGTCCAACAGACGGTGTACCATCATGTCCGGATAACGACGGATAGGGGAGGTGAAGTGAGTGTAGAACTCGAATGCCAATC
Organism: Paludibacteraceae bacterium; assembly: GCA_023227695.1. Taxonomy (GTDB): domain Bacteria; phylum Bacteroidota; class Bacteroidia; order Bacteroidales; family Paludibacteraceae; genus RGIG10190. The sequence goes on along the minus strand of JALNVE010000074.1, from coordinate 8,366 downwards.
CGTAGTGACCAATGTTGTCGGTAGAGTAAATGGCTTTTGCCATAGAACGGATGGTGATAGTCTCGATCAAGTTCTGCTCCTTCTTTCCTTGAACCTCGTCCAATAGGTTGTTGATGGAAGTAGATACCTCTTTGTTCTTTCCCATTGTCTTGACCTTGTAACCGAAACGACTAATGAATGCTGATAAGTTGGCAAGTTTATCAGGATCTGGCAAATCGTGTATACGATAAACAAAGGTCTTTGGTTTTGTTTTGCCCTCTGTTTTGCCTATGTGTTTTGCCACTGTCTTGTTGGCCAATAGCATGAATTCCTCAATCAGTTTGTTTGCATCCTTTGATTCTTTGAAATAAACGCTGATTGGTTTTCCTTTCTCGTCGATTTCAAATTTTACTTCAGAGCGTTCAAAGGCAATGGCTCCATTCTTAAATCGCTCTTCTCTCAACTTCTTTGCTAAAGCATCGAGTGTGAGAAGCTCGGTACAGAGATCGCCTTCTTTCTTCTCAATGATATCCTGTGCTTCTTCGTAAGTGAATCTACGGTCGGAACGAATCACCGTATGAGCTATCTTATAATTGATAACCGTTGCATCGTCGTTCATCTCAAAGAGAACGGTGTGGCAAAGCTTGTCTTCGTCAGGGCGTAAAGAGCATATTTGGTTAGAAAGGCGTTCTGGCAACATTGGGATTGTTCTATCTACAAGGTAGATGGAAGTTGCTCTCTTTTCTGCCTCGATGTTAATCAAATCGCCAACGTTTACATAATGGGTCACATCAGCAATGTGTACGCCAATCTCCCAGTTGCCGTTGCTTAGCTTACGGATTGAAAGGGCATCGTCAAAGTCTTTTGCATCTTTAGGGTCGATGGTAAAAGTGGTTGTCTCCCTACAATCGATACGTTTTGCGATTTCATCTTTGCTGATTTCATCAGGTATTGTGTTAGCAAAATCCTCAATCTCTTTAGGATAAGAGTAGGGTAATCCAAATTCAACAAGGATGGCGTTCATTTCGGCGTTATTATCGCCCACAGAACCTAGTATCTCGAGGACTTCTCCAACAGGGTTTCTGTCGCGGTCAGGCCAATCTGTTATTCTTACAACAGCCTTGTCTCCGTTTTTTCCTCCGTTTATTTTATCTTTTGGAATAAATATATCGTTGTTCAGCATGCGGTTCTCAAGGCAGAGGAAAGCATAGTCTTTGGAGACTTGCAGTTTGCCTACAAATGTGTTGTGGGCGCGTTGAATCACCTCCACTACTTGGCCTTCCAGGTCGGCTTGGTTATGCCTTTTAGCAAAAAGTCTGACTCTTACCTTGTCGCCTACAATTGCTTTGTTCATGTACTTATCCAAGATGAAGATTTCATCCCCTCCATCTTCTGGTATAAGGTAAATTTTGCCGCCTTTCTTTCTTTCCAACGTACCAACAATAGAACCGTTCCTTCCGTTGTATTTATATTTTCCTATCGTAGGTTCCAATAAGAAATCTTCGTCAACTAGTTTGGTGAGCATGGTCACTAGTTGCTGTTTCTGTGCCATCGTTTTTAATCCTACTTGAGCAGAAACTTGTTTGTAGTTAAAGAATTTATCGGGTTCCTTTTGGAATAATTCAACAACACTTCTTAGAATGTCTTTCTTTCGTAATTGTCCATTTTTGTGCGAAGATTTCATGTTTTCGAAATCTTTCTTTTTATCTCTTTTTCTAGTATTGAGTCTTGTCATCATCTATAAATTTAAAAGGCTTTAGCAGCCTTGTTTTCACATTATCAAAGATAAGAATTTATTTCAAAAAAATATGTTACAGATTAATGAAGCGTTTCGTTTTTTTTGAATATTTATTAGCCTTGCTTTTTTCTTTCTTTTATCTTTGTCTATGTTTAAGAATCATCAAAGAGACATTTTTGTAGGATAGAGTTCTCTTTCTATCAAATAAAAGCTTTATGATATCAACAAGAAAATCAGTCTATTTATTATTATTAGGAACTTTTACTTCTTGTACCAAGGAGTATATTACCTATGAAAATGAATATGTTACAAATCAGTATGTAACGAATAAGAGCGAAAATATATATAACAAGGAGTATTATTCAACTATTCTTTCTCAGCAACAGGAAATCACAGAAGATATCAGAGCTCCTTATTTGAAAGCAGGTGATACGGTGGCTATTTGCGCTACTTCGAATTATGTTAATGAATTAGAAATGGCAGTAGGTAAGGCAGTTCTTCAGAAATGGGGTTTAAATGTTGTAGAAGCTGATAATCTATATAAACAAGATGGTCGCTATGCTGGAACAGTTGGAGAAAGAATAGAAGGCCTTCAGAAAATGATCGACAATCCAAATGTCAAGGCTATTTTTACGGCAAGAGGAGGTTATGGATGTGCCCAGATTATGGATCTGATGGATTTAAAACCAATGATCAACAATCCGAAATGGGTGATTGGTTATAGTGATGTTTCAGTATTGTTGATCGCTTTGAATAACATGGGAATTGAGAGTGTTCATGGACCAATGGTGAAATCCCTTACAGATGAACTGTCTAACGAACAACTGAGAAAAACTTTGTTCGGAGAAGTTGATGCTATCTCTATTACAACCAATAATAATTGTGTAAAGGGAACTGCTGAAGGTCGTTTGGTTGGTGGTAATCTTTCTATGATATATAGTTTAGGAGGAACTCTTTTTGACTTGAATGCAAAAGGTGCCATTTTGTTTATTGAAGACACAGGAGATGATAACTATGCCGTGGACAGAATGTTGACAAACCTTAAATTAAGTGGAAAGCTTGATTATATTAAAGGTATTGTAATCGGACAATTTATCAATATGACTCAAGGTTCTGATAAAACCTTGGAGGAGATTATTTCCGAAAAAGTAGCTGGATTGAATATTCCTGTTATGTATGGATTGCAGTCTGGACATGATACTCGTAATTTGGCTCTTTATTTAGGAAGAAACATCAAGCTGGAGGTTGGAGAAGAGGCTTCCACCATAACGTTTAAATAATAAGAAGGTTTTTTATAGATAGATATGTCAGCAAAGGTAAAATCTGTATATGTATGTCAGAACTGTGGTGCGGAAGCTCCAAAATGGGTAGGTAAATGTCCTAGCTGTGGAGAGTGGAACACCTATGTGGAGGAGCTTGTTCGGAAGGAGACGGCTTCATCCGTTCGTTCAACGGTTGGCTATTTGCCGGAATCGGTGAAATCGAAACCGGTTTTGATCAGTGATGTTGAGAGTGCGGAAGAACCTCGCAGTGACACAAGCAGTGTTGAATTTAACCGTGTTTTGGGCGGTGGATTAGTGCCTGGTTCTTTGACTTTGATTGGTGGTGAGCCTGGCATCGGAAAGTCAACACTAGTTTTACAGATTGTGCTTAATATAAAAGGTCGCCGTACGCTCTATGTCTCGGGAGAGGAGAGCCTGAAACAGTTGAAGTTGAGAGCAGAGCGTCTTCGTTTTGATAATCCTGAATGTTATATTGTAAGTGAAACTTCGCTGGAACAGATTTTTGTCCATATCAAGAATGTAAATCCTGATTTGGTGATTATCGACTCCATTCAAACTATTAGCACGGAGGTGATCGAATCTTCGCCGGGCAGTGTATCGCAGGTGCGTGAATGTGCAGCTGCCATTCTGAAGTTTGCGAAAGAGAGCGGAGTCCCTGTTCTTCTTGTCGGACATATTAATAAGGAAGGAAGTATTGCTGGACCTAAGGTGTTGGAGCATATTGTCGATACAGTTCTTCAGTTTGAGGGTGATCAGCATTATATGTATAGAATTCTTCGTTCCATCAAAAACCGATTTGGAAGTACAGCCGAATTGGGCATCTTTGAGATGCGTCAAGATGGTTTGAGAGAGGTGAGCAATCCTTCGGAGATGTTGCTTTCTCAAAACCATGAGGGTTTGAGCGGGACGGCTATTGGTGCAGCCATTGAGGGTATTCGTCCTTTCTTGATAGAGGTGCAGGCGTTGGTCAGCACGGCGGCATACGGTACACCACAACGTTCCACAACCGGATTTGATATCCGTAGGTTAAATATGTTGTTGGCTGTTTTAGAAAAGAGAGTAGGTTTTAAGTTGGCTCAAAAAGATGTCTACCTGAATATAGCAGGAGGTTTGAAGGTGAATGACCCGGCCATAGATTTGGCTATCATCTGTGCAGTGCTTTCTTCAAACATGGATATTTCCATTGACGGACAGACTTGCTTGGCAGGAGAGGTTGGCCTTTCTGGAGAGATTCGTGCAATCAATAGAATAGAACAGAGAATCTCAGAAGCTGAGAAATTAGGTTTTAACCGTATCATTATACCAGAATTTAAGACATTAAACATAAAGAATCAGAAAATCGAAATTATTCAAGCTAAAAAAGTAGAGGAGGCTTTCCGAATTATGTTTGGCTGAGTTTTTGTCCGATTTTAGATGATTTTATTGGTCAGATAGCTCTTTATCTTTCTCACAAAATCTTTAAGAAGTCTCTAAAGTTTATCTCAAAAACTCAAACAAAAAAATTGAAACAGCTTTTAAGATGATTTTTTAAGTCGTTTTTAGATTTTTTGAAAAGATTTGGCGCAAAAAATCATTCAAAATGATGTTTTTAGTTAATGAATGTTGATTATTGGTCAATAAGTGCACATAAAAACACAAAGTGTGCATTTTTTAGTTCATTTTTACTTTGAATTTTGTAGATATTGAGTAATTTTGCCACGCAAAAAACATGAAAAAGGATTTTGCAGTGTTCCGTTGATTAGTTTTTCTTTAATGACATGTATTCGCATGACGGAGAAAACCCATGAGGAATGGAATTAATAATAGTATAAACATATCATCAAAAGTTTAAACATGAGTTTAAAAATCGTAGTTTTGGCGAAGCAAGTACCAGACACTCATAATGTTGGGAAAGACGCCATGACGGCAGAGGGAACTGTGAACCGTGCAGCCCTTCCGGCAATCTTCAACCCAGAAGATTTGAATGCCTTGGAGCAGGCTCTTCGTTTGAAAGACAAATTCGAGGGCTCTACAATCTCAGTTGTAACAATGGGACTTCCGAAATCTGCAGAAGTAATCCGTGAGGCTTTATACAGAGGAGCAGATAAAGGATTCGTAATTACAGACCGTTGTCTTGGTGGTGCGGATACTCTTGCAACAAGTTACACTATATCTCAGGCTCTTAGGAAGTTGGGTAAAATCGATATTATACTTGGTGGTCGTCAGGCTATCGATGGAGATACTGCACAGGTAGGTCCTCAAGTAGCTCAGAAGTTGAATCTCCCTCAGGTAACTTACGCTGAAGAGATTTTGAGCATCAAAGATGGTCTTGCTACAATAAGACGTCATATCGACGGTGGTGTTGAGACAGTTGAGTGCCCATTGCCTATGGTAGTGACAGTTAATGGTTCTGCAGCTCCTTGCCGTCCTCGTAATGCTAAACGTGTTATGAAATATAAGAATGCATCTTGCCCTGCAGAGCGTACTACTCCTGAAGCTGAGGCTATGGTTGCAGAAAAACCTTATTTGAACATTGAACAATGGGGTGCTGCAGATATCAATGCAGATCTTAATCAAGTAGGTAAGGCTGGTTCTCCAACAAATGTAAAGGCTGTTAAGAATATCGTATTCCAAGCTAAGCATACTTGTTCTATGTCATGCAGCGATGCTGATGTTGAATGTCTTATCGTAGAACTTTTGTCTAACAACACAATTGGCTAATTAAAGAGATGAATAACGTATTTGTATATTGTGAGCTAGAAGGCAAGACAGTTGCTGACGTAAGCTTGGAACTCCTTACAAAAGGTCGTAAATTGGCCAATGAGTTAGGTGTTAAGTTAGAGTGTATCTGCGCTGGTGCAGATATCGATGGAATCGAGTCTCAGGTAATGCCTTATGGCGTTGATAGAGTTCATATCTTTGATGCTAAGGGTCTATTCCCTTATACAACCCTTCCTCACACAGCACTTGTAGTGAAATTATTCGAAGAGGAGAAACCTCAAATCTGCCTTATGGGTGCTACCGTTATTGGTCGTGACCTAGGCCCTCGTGTTTCTTCTTACTTAACGAGTGGTTTGACAGCAGATTGTACTCAACTTGAAATCGGTGATTTCGACATGAAGGTTAAGAACGAGGCTGGTGAAATGGTTGACAAACACTATACTCAACAACTTTACCAAATTCGTCCTGCATTCGGTGGTAACATCGTTGCAACAATCGTTAACCCTGAACACCGTCCACAGATGGCTACAGTTCGTGAGGGTGTGATGAAGAAGGAGATTCTTGATCCTAAGTACAAAGGTGAGGTTATCAAACATAAGGTTTCTGATTATGTTTCTGATGCTGACTATATAGTGAAGGTTATTGACCGTCATGTAGAGAAGGCTAAGCATAATTTAAAAGGTGCCTCTATCGTTGTAGCCGGTGGTTACGGTGTTGGATCAAAAGAAGGTTTCGATAAATTGTTCGAGTTGGCAAAAGAACTTCACGCTGAGGTTGGTGCTAGCCGTGCTGCTGTCGATGCTGGTTTCGTTGATCATGACCGTCAGATTGGACAAACTGGTGTAACCGTTCGCCCTAAGTTGTACATTGCTTGTGGTATCTCTGGACAAATCCAGCACATCGCAGGTATGCAGGATAGTGCTGTTATCATCTCTATCAACAATGACCCTAGCGCTCCTATCAACAAAATCGCTGATTACGTTATCAACGGTAATGTTGAGGAAATCGTTCCTAAGATGATCAAATATTACAAGAAGAACTCAAAATAATCGCAGTTTTTCATTTGAAATAGAAGAGGTGACCTCTATAAATCCCTCTGAATTTTATTCAATAAACCCCTTCGTGCAAGCGACAGGGCTTAACAAAAACAGAAAATGGCAAATTTCTATAAAGACAACGAAGGATTGAAAATCCAACGTTCTCATCCATTGATGAAGAAAATCGTTGACATGAAAGAGCGTAACTACGCTGATAAAGATAAATATGATTATGCCGCTAACGATTTCGATGACGCAATTGACAACTACGACAAAGTATTGGAAATTGTAGGTGAAATCTGTGGTGAAGTCATAGCACCAAATGCAAAAGATGTTGATCATGATGGTCCTCAAGTAGAGAACAACCGTGTTATCTACGCTAAAGGAACTCAAGAGAATCACGATATGTTGGTTCAGGCAGGACTCTACGGAATGTCTTTGCCTCGCCAATACGGAGGCTTGAATTTCCCCATGGTTCCTTACGTTATGGCAGCTGAAATCGTTTCTCGTGCTGATGCTGGATTCGCAAACATTTGGGGATTGCAGGATTGCGCTGAGACTATCAACGAGTTCGCTTCTCAGGAGATCAAGGACGAGTATCTTCCACGTATCAACAAGGGTGATACTTGCTCAATGGACTTGACTGAGCCAGATGCGGGTTCTGATCTTCAGGCTGTTATGCTTCAAGCTAAGTACAACGAGGCAGACGGATGGTGGTACTTGAACGGTGTGAAACGTTTCATCACAAACGGTGATGCTCAAATCAAGTTGGTTCTTGCTCGTTCTGAGGAAGGTACAACTGATGGTCGTGGTCTTTCTTATTTTGTATGTGAGAACTTGAAAGACAGCTCAATCAAGGTTCGTCGTATCGAGAATAAATTAGGTATCAAGGGATCTCCAACTTGCGAGCTTGTTTTCACTAACGCTAAGGCTAAGTTGGTTGGTTCAAGAAAGATGGGATTGATCAAATACGTAATGTCTTTGATGAACGGTGCTCGTCTTGGTGTTGGTGCTCAATCAGTAGGACTTTCACAGGCAGCTTACGATGAGGCTTTGGCATACGCTAAGGATCGTCGTCAGTTCGGTAAGGCTATTATTGATTTCCCAGCTGTATACAGCCTTCTTTCTACAATCAAGGCTAAATTGGACGCTTCTCGTTCACTTCTTTATGAAACAACTCGTTTCGTTGATGTTTACAAGTCATACGAGGCTATCTCTAACGAACGTGCTCTTTCTAAAGAGGAGAGAACTGAATACAAAGAATACCAGCACCTTGCTGACGCTTACACTCCATTATTGAAGATGTTTGCTAGCGAGTATGCTAACCAGAATGCTTACGATTGTATCCAGGTTCATGGTGGTTCTGGATTCATGAAGGATTACACTTGCGAGCGTCTTTTCAGAGATGCACGTATCCTTACCATCTATGAGGGTACTTCTCAATTGCAGGTAGTTGCAGCTATCCGCCACGTGACAACTGGTACTTACTTGGATATGATGAAGGATTACGAGTCTCGCGAAATCAATCCTGCATTCAACGGATTGAGAGATAAGTTGAAGGCAATGAGAGAGAAATACGAGGCAGCGGTTAACCGTGTTGTTGAGTTGAAAGACAATGAGTCTCTTGAT
>JALNVE010000073.1 GCA_023227695.1 Paludibacteraceae bacterium | reverse complement strand
GATATCAAAATATGGAAAAGCAAAAATCTTCCTGAAAATCTTGTGTCAAAACGAATAAAAACTCTATCAAACCAAGCATGTTTTTAGAACCAAGTTTTGAGCACCCTACCCTTCAGGGTCCTGCGGCGGTGAATCGCTCGAATTTCGGTTCGTAAACTCACAGATATTTGTAATTCAAGATATTAAACGTCAGCCTTTGTGAACCGATCAAACGCATCACATTTAATATCAAAAAAAACTTTTTGGCCTTAGCTTCCCAACCATCTTTCAACTCCCCAATTCTACCCTCCAAAAACTTACGATTTCTCATTACAAAATCCTCCTTACGGAAAAAATCAAAACAGATGGTTCTTGGCGATTAATCTTCCAAGATTTCAGCCCAATATATGCAATAAATTGCTTAACTTTGTGATTATTTTTTTCAACTACAATGTCATGGCAAAAATAGGTACAGTATTAACCCAAGGAGGCAAGAAAGCCCTTCTATGCGGTTCAGGAGAATTGGGTAAAGAAGTCGCAATTGAATTACAACGTCTCGGCGTCGAGGTCGTTGCCTTGGATAAATACCCCAATGCACCTGCCATGCAAATAGCTCACAAATCGTATGTACTCTCAATGCTCGACGGAGCTAAGCTGAGAGAAATCATCGAGAAGGAGAAACCAGACTACATCATCCCTGAGGTAGAGGCCATAGCCACTCCTACTTTGATTGAATTGGAGAAAGAGGGCTACAACGTCATCCCTACAGCAAAGGCCGCTTTCCTTACCATGAACAGGGAAGGCATCAGAAGACTTGCGGCTGAAGAGTTGGGCTTGCGCACCTCTCACTACAAATTCGCCGCAACATACAACGAGTTCAAAGAGGCTGTAAAAGAGATAGGCATCCCTTGCGTGGTTAAACCTATCATGAGTTCATCCGGTCACGGACAGAGCACTATCAAATCGGAGGCCGACATCGACAACTCTTGGCACATTGCCCAGGAGGGCGGTCGTGCAGGAGCCGGAAAGGTCATCGTAGAGGGATTTGTAAAGTTCGATTATGAAATCACTTTATTGACCGTAAGACACATCGGCGGAACAAGTTTCCTTGAACCGATTGGTCACTACCAAAAAGACGGTGACTACCAAGAATCTTGGCAGCCACAACCAATGAACAATAACGTACTCGAGAAAGCAAAAGAGATTGCTAAAAAGATAACCGACGCTCTTGGTGGCTTCGGAATATTCGGTGTTGAGATGTTCGTTCAGGGTGACGAGGTCATCTTCAGCGAGGTCTCTCCTCGTCCGCACGACACAGGTATGGTAACCATGATTTCGCAAGATCTCTCTGAGTTTGCACTTCACGTTCGTGCCATCCTAGGATTGCCAATTCCAAACATTGCATTCCACGGACCATCAGCATCTAAAGCGATTGTTGTAAACGGAGAGAGTGACCACGTTTCGTTCTCTAACATCGAAGAGGCTCTCTCCATCCCTGACTCGCAAATCAGGATTTTCGGTAAACCCGAAGTGAAAGGTCATCGACGCATGGCTGTTCTTCTTGCACGCGGAGCATCTGTTGAAGAGGCTCGCGAAAAAGTGAACAAAGCTTACAATGCGTTGAAAATTGAAATTTAACTAACTACTAAAAGGAGATTTCTGTATGAAGGTATTAAAATTCGGAAGCTCAGCCGTAGCTTCAGCCCAAAGAATAAAAGATGTAGCTTCCCTCATCGCTAACGCAAAGGGAAAAGGCAACATAATCGTACTCTCCGCCATGAGTGGAACAACGGACATGCTCATTGAAATTGCCGATTATCTATACAAGAAAAATCCAGACGGCGCAAAAGAGCTTACCAACTCGCAGGAGAGAAAATATCTCAACTTGGCAAAAGAGCTTTTCAATGAAAAGAAAACAGAAGAGGTGACTGTCGAACTAAAGAACTTTTTCGACGAGATACGAAACCTCTCAAAAGATATATTCACTCTCTTTGAAGAGAAAAAAATCGTGGCTCAAGGCGAACTCATCATTAGCTACCTTTTCTCGGAATACTTGAATGAGAAAGGCATCAACGCCAAATCGATTTCTGCGCTCAACTTCATGCGCATCGACAAGAACGAAGAGCCAGACACTAAGTTCATCAAAGAGAACATCGCAAAAGAAATCGAGGCTGCCGGTAACGCTGACTTCTACATTACTCAAGGTTTCATCTGCAAAAACGCTTACAACGAGATAGACAACTTCCGCAAAGGTGGTAGCGACTACTCTGCTTCACTTATAGGAGCAGCCGTTCAAGCAGAAGAGATCCAGATTTGGTCTGACATGGCCGGCATCTACAACAACGATTACAAAATTGTGAAAGAGGCCAAACCAATCGAGAAGTTAAGCTTCGACGAGGCTGCAGAACTCTCCTACTTTGGCAACGGCAACAAGATTCTGCACCCAACCTGCATTCTTCCGGCTAAGTTGGCTAATATTCCTGTAAGGTTAATGAACATCATACAACCAGAAACTTGTGGTACGCTTATCTCGACAGACTTCACTCCTAACAAGATTGAGGCCATCGCTGCCAAAGAGGGTATCTCTGCCATTAAGATCAAATCGGGCAGAATGCTTTTGGCTCACGGATTCCTCCGCAGAATTTCTGAGATTTTCGAGACTTACAAAACGCCTATCGACATGATCACCACTTCAGAGGTAGGACTCTCTGTCACGATAGACGACAACAAGTACTTGGACGACATTGTAAACAATCTAAAGAAGTTCGGTACCGTTACTGTTCATAAGGACATGACCATCATCTGCGTAGTAGGTGACCTTCCTGACGAGAACATCGGTTTCCAGGCTAAGATTGTAGATGCACTTAAGAACATCCCTGTAAGAATGATATCTTACGGAGGAAGCTTCCACAACATATCCTTCCTTATCCACACTGCAGATAAGGCTGATGCTTTGAAAGCTCTTCACAAAGCACTATTTTAATAAAGGTGAGTCTATTAATTATCACCGTAAAAAACAGAATAAAAAGAGGGGCTGCGTTTGATTGTCTTTGAATAAGTTTTAGCCGCACTCGACAATTTGGAGCAAGCTCTATTGCGCTCGTTTGGAAAAGCTTTCGGTCTAAATAGCATCGAAATCAAACAAAGACAAACAACAGAACACTTATAACGAAACCAATATTTAAGACAATGATAAAGGGAATTTTTCCAATTGTGAAACTAAGAAATATTGAGACTCCTTTCTACTATTATGATATGGAGCTTTTAAATAATACACTGAAAACAGTAAATACAGAAGCTGGCAAATACGGTTTCGAACCTCATTATGCCATCAAGGCAAATGCCAACCCTAGCATCCTAAAGACTATTGCAAAGGCTGGCTTAGGTGCCGACTGTGTAAGCGGCGGAGAGGTAGACGCAGCCATCAAGGCTGGTTTTCCTGCCTCTAAAATTGTATTTGCAGGTGTAGGAAAGACCGATTGGGAAATAAACCTCGCATTGGATAACGACATTTTCTGTTTTAACGCTGAGTCTATTCCTGAGTTGGAAGTGATCAACGAGTTGGCCGGAAAGAAGGGTAAAACAGCCCACGTCAAGCTCCGCGTCAATCCAAATGTAGATGCGCATACTCACCACTACATCACAACAGGATTGAGTGAAAATAAATTCGGTTTCAACTTAGAGGATTTGGATGATGTCATTGCAAAAATCAAGACATTGCCCAACCTTGAGTTCATCGGACTTCATTTCCATATTGGTTCACAAATCACAGACCTCTCTTCTTACGAGAATCTTTGCGTTCGCATCAACGAATTGCAGGATGAGTTCGAGAAGAAAGGCATTCAAGTCAAGAACATCAACATTGGCGGAGGTCTCGGAATCAACTACGAGCACCCTAACCACATGCCGATAGCAGACTTTGAGTCTTACTTCCATTTATTTGGAAAACACCTTAAGTTAAGACAGGGCCAACGCCTACACTGCGAACCAGGACGTTCTATCGTTGCTCAGTGCGGAAGCCTCATCACAAAGGTTACTTACGTAAAGAAAGGCAAGTCAAAACAATTTGCCATCGTAGATGCAGGTATGACAGATCTGATCCGTCCTGCGCTTTACGAAGCATACCATAGAATAGAGAATATCACATCCGACAAAGAGCCTCAAAAATATGACGTTGTAGGCCCTATCTGCGAATCTTCAGACGTGTTCTTGAAAGACACCGATTTGAACGAGACACAAAGAGGCGACCTTTTGGCAATTCGTTCTGCTGGAGCTTACGGGGAAATCATGGCATCAAGATACAATCTTAGAAAGTTGCCAGGTTCTGTCATCTCTACTGAAATTTAACGAATAAGTAGTTTTCACGACAAGAAAAATCAACAAGAGAAATGTTTATTGTAGAAGAATTTTTATCGTTATCACTAGGAATCCAAATAGTATGTGGTGTGTTTGTATTAGCCTTTTTAATACAAGCATTCTACTATCTGCACTATTATAACGGCATTTGGATGTTGGGAAATAAGATCCGAAAAGGAAATCACCCCTACAGCAAACAGAAACCACCGGTTTCTGTCATCATCTGTGCAAAAAACGAGGCTGAAAATCTGGAGCAATTCCTTCCATCCGTCTTGGAGCAGGAATATCCGGAGTTTGAGGTGATCGTTGTAAACGACGGTTCGACCGATGAGAGTAGCGACCTTTTGGAGAAATTGCAGAAACACTATCCAAACTTGTACCACACATTTCTTCCCATGGATGCGAAATATATGAGCCGTAAAAAGATGTGTCTGACGGTGGGTATCAAAGCTGCCCGTTTCGAACATCTGCTGCTCATAGATGCTGATTGTAAACCTGCCAGCAAACACTGGATTGCCAACATGATGCAGAACTTCAGCGACAAGACCGACATCGTACTCGGTTATGGAGCACACTCACTCAAAAATGGTTTCGTCAACTCATTAATCTGTTATGATGTGATGTTCATCGCTATGCAGTACATGGGATTTGCCATCAAGGGCAAACCATACATGGGCGTAGGACGAAACTTGGCTTACAAGAAGTCATTATTCTTCAAAAACAAAGGATTCGCATCTCACCTGAATTTGGTTTCGGGCGACGACGACCTCTTTGTTCAAGAGACTGCCAACAAACATAACACAAGCGTAGAATTTTCAGAAAAGAGCATCTCCTACTCTCATAGAAAGATGACATTCAGATCTTTCCGTATTCAGAAAGAGCGTCACCTCAGCACCAGTTCACAATACACCCTCTCTTCTAAGATGAGAATAGGTTGCGAGGTCTTCTCCAGAGGTCTGTTCTACGTATCTTTATTCACTCTGTTAGGATATTTCTTAATCAACCAACATTTCATCTTTGCGGGAATAACTGCAGGAATAGCATTGATTCGATTTCTCTTCCAGGCAATCATCATCAACAAGACATGCAAATTCCTTCAGGAGAAGATGTATATTTTCTCCATTCCGTTATTTGACATATTCCTACCACTGCTTACTCTTTACATCATTTCATTCGGAAAGATTGGAGTGAAAGAAGATTCCATGTGGCGATAAAAACATAGAAACAATATGAACGACAAAGAAAGAACGGCCGTCGTAGCAAGGTTTTCAAACCAATCGACTGCATACATCGCAAAAGGCCTATTGGAGGCAAACGGCATAGACTGTTTTCTTCAAGATGAATTCATCAATCAAATCTTCGCACCCTCTTCACCTGCATTTGGAGGCATCAAACTCAGCGTCATGGAGAAAGACCTTGAGGCTGCCACGAAGCTGTTAAAAGAGAACGGAGACATATAAAGCGAGTTTTTCATTCCCACCGTAATCAAGCATAAACAATATGAACAATATGGAGGACAAACTGAAAGCATTCGAAAGGTTGCTTACCATCATGGACGAGCTCAGAGAAAAATGTCCGTGGGATAAGAAACAGACCTTCGACAGCATACGTCCCAACACGATCGAAGAGACTTATGAGCTTTGCGGCGCCATCATGAAGAAAGACATGAACGACGTGAAGAAAGAGTTGGGTGACGTGCTGCTACATATTGTTTTCTATTCAAAGATGGCTTCGGAGAAAGAGGAATTCGACATTGCCGACGTCTGCAACACGCTTTGCGACAAGCTCATTTTTCGTCACCCACATATTTATGGCACAGGCGAGGCTAAGACTGCCGGTCAGGTTGAACAGACTTGGGAACAGATTAAGCAAAAGGAGAAAGACGGTAACAAAACCGTTTTGTCAGGCGTGCCCGATGCCCTACCCGCACTCATCAAGGCTTACCGCGTTCAAGACAAAGCCCGCAACGTAGGCTTCGATTGGGACAAGAAGGAGCAAGTTTGGGATAAAGTTCAGGAAGAGTACAACGAGTTGAAGGCAGAAATCAACAATATGGATGCCGATAAGATGGAGGATGAATTTGGAGATTTGATGTTCAGCATGATCAATGCCGCAAGACTCTACAAAATCAATCCTGAGAATGCGCTCGAACGTACCAACAGAAAATTCATCCGCAGATTCAACTATTTGGAGCAAAAAACATTGAAACAAGGCAAAGACTTGAAGGAAATGTCGCTCGAAGAGATGGACAAATATTGGAACGAAGCCAAGCAATTGGAGAGAGAAGGAAAACTGAAATAAGTATTTCATTTGTCAGGCGAAAGCCATCGACCAAGGCAAGGAGCTGTCGCTCCGACAAATTTATGCAGGTGAACGACTTGCGATACTTATTTATTTTATAATTTTGCAGAGCGAAAGGCAACCGACTATCGCTCAAACAACAACGTAACAAAAAAAGGCGCGTAGACGCCATTACCAATAATAGATATGGCAAAAGAATTAACACCACGTAGTGAAAACTATTCACAATGGTATAACGATCTAGTAGTAAAAGCAGACCTTGCCGAAAATGCGGCAGTAAGAGGTTGTATGGTCATCAAACCATACGGATATGCTATATGGGAGAAAATGCAAAACGAGTTGGACCGTCGATTCAAAGAGACGGGTCACCAGAACGCTTACTTCCCACTATTCATTCCAAAATCATTCTTAAGCAAAGAGGCAGACCATGTAGAGGGATTCGCTAAAGAGTGTGCAGTTGTAACTCACTACAGATTAAAGACAAACCCTGACGGAACTGGTGTCGTTGTAGATCCAGAAGCTAAATTGGAAGAGGAGCTCATCGTAAGACCAACATCAGAGACTATCATTTGGAGTACTTATAAGAATTGGATTCAATCATACAGAGACCTTCCTATCCTTTGCAACCAATGGGCTAACGTTGTTCGTTGGGAGATGCGTACACGCCTTTTCCTCCGTACAGCAGAGTTCTTATGGCAAGAGGGTCACACTGCCCACGAGACTTATCAAGAGGCAGAAGAAGAGGCTCAGAAGATGTTGAATGTTTATGCTGACTTTGCTGAAAACATCATGTCAATGCCAGTTATCAAGGGTGTGAAATCAGAGACAGAGCGTTTTGCTGGTGCTGTTGACACTTATACTATCGAGGCTTTGATGCAAGACGGTAAAGCCCTTCAATCAGGAACTTCGCACTTCTTGGGTCAGAACTTCGCAAAAGCATTTGACGTTACTTTCATGACAAGAGACGGAAAGACCGATTACGTTTGGGCAACATCTTGGGGTGTTTCCACTCGTTTGATGGGTGCTTTGATCATGACTCACTCTGACGACAACGGTTTGGTACTTCCTCCAAAGTTGGCTCCTTTCCAGGTTGTCATTGTTCCTATATTCAAGAGTCAAGAGCAACTTTCTCAGATTTCAGAGAAGGTTCAAGAGATCATGGACAAATTGAAGGCAAAAGGCATCTCAGTAAAATACGACGACAGCGACGCAAAGAAACCAGGATGGAAATTTGCTGAGTATGAGTTGAAGGGTGTTCCTGTACGTTTGGCTATGGGTGGCAGAGACTTAGAGAATGGAACAATCGAGGTTTGCCGCCGCGATACCCTTACTAAGGAGACCGTCAATATCGAAGGTGTAGAGAATTACATCGCAGATCTTTTGGATAAGATTCAGAAGAACATCTATCAAAAGGCTTTCGATTATAGAAAGACAATGATCAAGAAAGCGGACTCATACGAAGAGTTCAAAGAGAAGATTGAAGAGGGAGGATTTATTCTAGCACATTGGGACGGCACTTCAGAGACCGAAGCTAAGATCAAGGAAGAGACCAAAGCAACTATCCGTTGTGTGCCTTTCGACACCTATCTTGATGACGATAAGGAACCTGGTACCTGTATGGTTACTGGCAAGCCTTCTAAAAGCAGAGTATTATTTGCAAGATCATATTGATATTTTTCATATACAGAGAAAAGGACAACTGTCAACCCACGGTTGTCCTTTTTTACATTCTAAAAAAACCTATTAAAAAATAGAAAATGAAAAACATTAAAAGCCTCCTCTTTGCTCTCCTTTTAGGAACGGGAGCCGTACAAGCACAAGACGACTCTATCGCAGCAAAATTACCAGAGACAGAAGGATTTGGACTATTGATGGAGCATTCCGAGAAATTCAAAGCAGAGAACAACCGCAATCTATACCTGGGCGTTTACTGCAATACTTTCACACGTAACGCAGAGTATTTCTTACCTTACACCAAAGGATATACAGCCCTTGGTTTCTTCTTGGACCCTACACTATCCTATCAGATAAACGATAAGGCAGCCATCACAGCAGGAGTACATCTTGCAGGAATTGCCGGAGATGACGAGGGCATCAGAAAAGCGTGGCCAATCGTAAGAATCGAATATCAGCCAACCAACTGGCTCACTGTTGTAGGCGGAACACTCTACGGAAACCTTAGTCACAAGCTCTACGAGCCAATGTACGACTTTGACCGTTACCTCTACGCCAACCAAGAAAACGGCTTGCAGGTATTTACGGATACTAAATATTGGGAGTCTGACTTATGGTGCAACTGGGAGGTTTTCATCGTCCCTGACGATGCCAAACAAGAGCGTTTCACCTTTGGTTGGGTAAACCGTTTCTTCCTCATCGGAAACAAGCAAAACCGTAAGACATTCGAACTCTCTGTTCCTGTCCACATTTTAGCCACACACAGAGGCGGACAGTTCACTTCACTACAAGATACTTGCATCGAAACATTGGCCAACGGGATGGTGGGTTTGACATCAAGCATCAACTCTCCAAACTTGTTTATCAAAAAGACAACCCTCGATTTGGATGTCTTCGGATTTAAAAACAACTCAGGCGTAATCGGCACACACTTCAAAAGCGGTTGGGGCATTTATCCTAACTTGACTTTGCAAAGCAAAAAAATCAAGTTCCAGGCTGGTTATTGGAAAGCAAAGAAGTTTGTCGCACCACGCGGAAGCTACCTTTTCCAATCCATTGCCTACTTCGACAATTCATTTGAGCAGGCCGATAGGAACATGGTCACAGGTAAACTCTTCTACGAGCACCAATATAAAGGATTAGGATTCGGCGCAGAAGCTCAGGCTTACTACGATCTGGATCACGAAAAGACAGATTTCTCATTCGGTATCTATCTCACATTCAATAACAAATATAAGTTGATGAAAGTGAAAGAAGATATGATTTTCTAATCCAACTCACTCAAATCTAACGGAGAAGGACCATCCAACTCCGTTAGATTTTTTTTTATCACCTTTCTATCAAAAAAGCTCCCGACTCCACCACGTCATAAAACTTGACATTCGCCGCCAAACAAGCCTTTTTCATCCGTTTCCTATATTTCCAAGAATTGGAACTATCCAAAACAATCTGTTTAAAATTGAAATAATTATTCAATTCATCTAAAGTAAAATCCACATCTCTACCCAATACCAACACATCTACATTCAATTTTTCATAGACTTCCTTGTTCTTCAGGTCATTGGTTTTTAGACAAAAGATTCTACATGACTCTATTTCAAATGTCTCACAATTAGACTTTTGAGGTAACGAAGCAGCCTTATCCATCCAAAAATTAGAGACGTGCAAAGAGACTTCCGCAACGGGTGCATCAGTCAACAAATAGTTTTCTCCTTTACCGAAACGGTTCACCACCGAGGCATTTTTTATGTTATAGACCGCAAAGTATTCGTAATCAAAACGTTCCCATTTCTCACAAAAGAGAAATGCAAAATAGAGCATTACCGTCAACATCAAAGCCCGAAGATTACGGACAGTGGTAACGGAGAGAGACATATATAATAAGGTAACAATCAGAAAGACAAAGGCAACATCCACCATACCAAATCGAATATTACAGATAGCAGCCAAAGGGAACCGCTCAATCCAATAGATGGATTGGTTCATCACCCAAAGCACAACGTTCAAAATAACAGCTACAAAATCGCACAAATAAGGAATCGGAGGCAAGGCAAAAAGAAAGATGGCAAGGTAAATGACCACTGCCGAAAGCGGCACCACCACAAAGCCCGACAGCCAAAAATAGTTGGCAAACTGATGGAAATAGTACAACGAAATAGGCACCGTTCCGATTTGAGCCGCCAACGAGACTGAGAGTAACGACCACAACTTCTCAGGCAGCCATCTTTTGAAAGAAAACATCGCATAGATCTTCGGCTGAAATGCCACGATAGACCACACGGCCATATAGCTAAGTTGAAAGCTGACGTCGAACAGATAAAACGGATGATAGAGCAACATGAAAAAAGCCGAAGCCGCCATCGTATTATATATAGAGGATTTTCGATTGAGAACCATCCCTAGGCAGACAAACGAAAGCATGACCGAAGCCCGCACCACCGACGAAGGCAAGCCCGTGATAAAGGCATACGACCACAATGCCAGCAGCAACACAACGGTTCGCAACCAACGTGCATGCCGCTCTTTCCAAAATAGATTCAGCACAAAACTCAGCACAAAAAAGACCACGCCGACATGCAAACCGCTCACCGCCAAAATATGGCTTGCACCCGTATTGGCATAGCTGTTTTTTATATCTTTATCCATAAAATCCCTATTTCCCAGGACCATAGCTGACAGTACGGCAAACTCATCTTTTGGAAAATCATAATTTCTCAGTTTATCCAGCAAAGCTCGCTGCACATTCATAGCGCACGCATTCAACGAAAAATGTTCCTCCGAACCCACTTTCCGCCATTTCCCTGAAGGAAGATAAAGAGAACCTGATATGCCTTTTTTTCGGAGATATTCCGCATAATCGAACTCGCCCGGATTCAGTTTCGAATCTCGGAAGAGATTATCAGGAAAGGCCAGTACATCGCCCGCCTGTAGATTCAATGAAATACTGTCTTTCGGAAGATACAGATACAGGAACGCCTCGGTTTCGTTCACGGAAAAATCAGGCGTATAGGTCAAATTGCGTGGTATTTTCACTATACTAAGTGTCAATGGGTCAAATTGCGTGGTGACTTAAATGAAAATACGATTGAATATTTTCAACAATTTGCTCATATTTGTATCG
>JALNVE010000072.1 GCA_023227695.1 Paludibacteraceae bacterium | reverse complement strand
GAGTCTTTCAATGCGAAAATCAAACTTTTCAGGGCTAATCTGCGTGGGGTCGTAGATAAGAAGTTCTTCCTATTCCGTATCGCCAATATTTATGCTTTTCCCCACTAAATTTCTACTGACCCTGAATAAAGCCTTTTTAGAAAGTGATCTTTCTCATTTATGAATAGAGAAGCAGTTGTTGTGAAATGGTAAGATAGAGATTGATAATGCGATTTTATTTTCAGTTTGTTTTTAGAAGACATGACTTTACATTAAGTATATAAATAAATAACCACAACAGGCTCATCTTCGAGTGTGTTGTGGTTGCTATTTAAAGTATAAATGTTTCCTGAGAACGAAATTTTAATAAGGTTTTATATTTATTTCGCACTCCACAAAATTGAGGTTTTTCTTAAAGGTGCGATGGATGTTGAGGTTTCAAAATTTGGTAAAAAATGTTTCTACTTTCTGAAATATTTGAAATTTGACCATTTCATCGACAAAATCAACTCTTTTTTAAGTGCTGATGTCATTCGACAAAACAATTTATTCTATTTATTTTACGATGAAACTGCTTATTTCGTGTAGAAAAGAGAAATAGATAATGCCTGTTGAAGTAAACAAAAGAAAGACGTGATGTCTAGTTGTATATTATAGATTTTAAAAAAGCCCCGGTCAATTTTATTGGCCGGGGCTTTCTCGTTTTTTATTCTTATTAAAGAATCAACATTGCATCTCCGTATGTACCGAAACGATATTTCTCTTTCAAGGCAATGTCGTATGCGTTCATTATTTCGTCGTATCCTCCAAATGCCGCTACCATCATTAAAAGGGTAGAGAGCGGAAGGTGGAAGTTGCTGATCATTCTGTTAGCAACACTGAAGTCGTATGGAGGGAAAATGAACTTGTTTGTCCATCCGTCGTAAGGCTTAACACAGCCATCTGTTCCCACACTGCTCTCGATAGCTCTCATAACAGTGGTTCCTACAGCGCAGATGTTCTTTCTGCTCAATCTAGCCTTATTGATGTTAATTGTATTCTCTTCTGTGATTTGCATCTGCTCAGAATCCATCTTGTGCTTGGTCAAATCTTCTACATCAATTTCGCGGAAGTTTCCTAAACCAGCGTGAAGGGTGATGTAGGCAAACTCGCAACCCTTAATCTCAAGTCTCTTCATCAATTCACGACTGAAGTGCATACCTGCTGTTGGAGCAACAACCGCACCCTCGTTTTTTGCGAAGATAGTTTGATATCTCTCAGCGTCTTCTGACTCAACCGGACGGTTGATGAACTTAGGCAATGGAGTTTCACCTAATTTGTAAAGAGCTGTCTTGAATTCTTCGTATGATCCATCGAAAAGGAAACGTAGTGTACGTCCTCTTGATGTTGTGTTGTCAATGACTTCGGCTACCATAGAGTCGTCCTCACCGAAATATAGTTTGTTTCCGATTCTGATTTTACGGGCAGGATCAACCAGCACGTCCCAGAACTTAAGTTCATGGTTCAGTTCTCTTAAAAGAAAAACTTCAATCTTAGCTCCTGTCTTCTCCTTATTTCCGTAAAGTCTAGCGGGGAACACCTTCGTGTCGTTAAAAATGAACACATCTCCTTCATCGAAGTAGTTGATGATATCCTTGAATGTTTTGTGTTCGATTTGTCCCGTCTTTCTGTTGAGCACGAGAAGTCTTGACTCATCTCTGTTTTTAGCAGGATGGAGGGCCAATTGCTCTTCTGGCAATGAGAATTTAAATTTTGACAGTTTCATATTGTATGTTTTTTATGTTTCCTGTTTTTTTCGGTACCGATGTTACTCTTGTGCCGATTCCTCCTCTTTCTTGTTCATCAACTCACATTCTTTCAAAGATTTCTCGAAATCTTCGATGGTGAGGCAATCTTTAATGGTGATATCTCGAATTTTGGTCCTTTCCAGCCCGATGAGATGTGCGCCGCTGTTGAGTGCCTGTCCAATATCGCGAGCTAAAGCTCTTATATAAGTACCTTTGCTACAAACAACCCGAATCTTGATAACGGGAAGTTCGCATTCTAAAAGTTCAATCTCGTCTATAACCAGAATCTTAGGTTTTATCTCGACTTCTTCACCAACTCTTGCATATTCGTAAGCCCTCTTTCCGTTAATCTTAACGGCTGAATAAGTGGGCGGAATCTGTTTGATTTCACCGAGGAAATTTTTCAACGCATTCTCTACAGTTTCTTTTGTGATGTGCTCTGTAGGGTAGTTAACATCAACCTCTGTTTCAAGGTCGAATGATGGAGTCGTTGCGCCTAACTTGATAGTTGCTATATACTCCTTTGTGCCGTATTGAAGCTCCTCTATCCTTTTTGTTGCACGTCCGGTACAGACAATCATTACACCTGTTGCTAGGGGGTCTAATGTGCCGGCGTGTCCTACTTTTATCTTTTTCAGTCCAAGCGTATGTTTTAGCATAATTCTAACCTTATTCACAAGGTCGAAAGATGTCCAATGCAATGGCTTGTAGAAACTTAAAACTTTACCTTCCTGAAAGTCCATTAATCTACCATTTGTAAACTTTGACCGCTAATTAAAAGGACTAAAATCAAAAGACCAACGATGATGCGGTAAACACCGAAAGCCTTAAATCCATATTTTGTAAGGAATGAGACGAACCATTTCATGGCAAGCAGTGCCACGATAAATGCTACGACGCATCCTAAGATGAGCATTATAATATTATGAGAGGTTGCCCATGCTGTATCTTCTTTGAGTAAATCAAGAAGGTCGAGCAAAGTAGCTCCTGCCATTGTTGGAACAGCGAGGAAGAAAGAAAACTCAGCAGCCTTCTTACGTGTTAACTTCTCAGCCATACCGCCTACGATGGTTGCCATTGAACGGCTCACACCTGGGATGACGGAGATACATTGGAACAGACCGATGAAGAAAGCTCGTTTTTCGTTGAGCTTATTGTCGTCGCTTCCTTTGTTGAATAACTTATCGCAGAAGAGCATAAATACACCTCCGATTACCAACATGATAGCAACAACCCAAACGCTGTCGAGAAGCCAATCGAGCAGACCCGATTTCTTTGCGGCCAAACCAATCACAACAGCAGGAATGACGCCCACTACCAATAACCAGTAAAAATGGAATTTATGAATCAACTTCTGCCATACACTACTTCCTTCTGGAGCGGGAGTATTATCTAGTTTGAAAAATCTGTTCCAATATAGACACACTACGCTCAAAATTGCACCGAACTGAATGATGAATGTGAACGCATGGACAAATGGATCTCCTGCCGGCACACCCAAAAGTTTCTGCGTAATAATCATGTGTCCAGTTGATGAAACAGGAAGGAACTCAGTGAGTCCTTCTACAATGGAAATGATGATGGTTTGTATGATTGTCATTTCTCTTTGCTTTTAGGATTCCAAAGAATCGCGAAGATTTCGAAGAAAAATCCAAATAGGGCAATCATTGGGCCTATTGTAATTCTCATTGGACTGAAGACCTCTGGATTAAAAGTACCATGGTTGGCTCCTCCTATCATACAGCAAAAGCCAATAAGGATAATTACGAATCCTATGGCCAAAAGAATCAAATTCTTTTTAGGTAAAGCAAAGTTAGTTTTGTTTTCCATCTCTCTTTTTATTGTTAGATATAGTATAAATCGTTAGTGTCGTGTCTGAGATATTTGTTCATCGCAAATAGCGTAGACAAAGTTGTTATCAAAATTCCTGACGCAAAAATGGTACCTCCAATCACAACGTAAAGCATTTGGTCCTTAAAGTCGATCAAAATATCGAGGTTGTTGTGGATCAAATAGAAGAATCCCCCTATATAAAGGCATGCCAAAAAGGATGCTGATAATCCGATGATAATGCCTTGCTTTATGTAAGGCCTCCTGATGAAATGCTTTGTTGCACCGATGAGTTTCATTGTGTTGATGGCAAATCTGTTGGAGTAAATTAAAAGTCGCATGGTGTTGTTGATCAGAATAAAAGAGATGAACAACAGAGTGGCTGCTATAGCCAAACAAATGGTGGTGATGCTGGTTACTTTGTGGTTAACCTCATGGATGAGGTTCTTCTGGTAATCCACATTTTTTATGATTTGTAAGTTTTTTAGTGACTGAGCAATGTAAAGAATGCTGTCGTTGTTGGCGTATGCTGATTTTAAATTAATCTCGAAGGTGGAAGGTAGCGGATTGAAGTTGAGTAACTCCATTGGGTTTTCACCCATCTCCTCGGTAAGCTCTTTCAATGCGTCCTCTTTACTGATGAAACGAAGTTCCTTTACAAACGGTGCTTTTTTTAGAGAATCTTGAAGATGTTTAATGTCTTCTTTCTGAGCAATATCGCTGATTTCAATGGAAATGGTCAAATTCTCTTTCATGTGGGACGACAATTGGTTGCCGATGTAGACAAACATTGAGATTATTCCCAACAAGAATAAAACCATGGATATACTGATTATAGACGTCAGCCTTGAATTGAATATCTTATATTTTGCTACGTTTTTTCTCATCTTTATTTGAATATTTGGCTATTATTCGTACGAAAATGGTAATAATACGCCAAATTTGCTGCAAAAATAGTAAATACTTGTTTCGAATAAAAATTTGGATATATAAAATTAGTTATAAAAGAGAGATTTAGGACTTTATGAGAAAGATAACTCGCTATCTGATGAATGAAATCCATGAAAATGTCCAAAATGACATTCAAAAAATCAGCGATAACTAAAGTTTGGTTTTTATAAAAAAAACAGTAACAGCGTCTAAATTTTCAAAATCTTTTTCCCTTGTTTCAATGATTGTTATTTCAATTATCTTTACAAAGTCAAATGTATGACATGTAGTTAGTTGTGTTTTTTTTATTAAAATGAATAGGATAAAAAACAATGGATTAAAGGCCTCATATCTTAGTTTTTTTGGCTGTAGCTTGTTGTGCGGTTCTGATAAAATATATAACTTTGCTTTTAAGAGTTATATAAATATTTGAATATTAACCTATTGAATGTTGTTGATAATCAAGTTTTGTAATTTAAACAGAAGGGAAACAATTAATAATTAATGCATTGGGAAGTAGTCGTTGTTATTGCGTAGCTGGACAGAATTTCAAGATTGAAACGAACGGAAACTCTCAGTTGTTTGAATGCTTGTCTTCTTTTGAACCTTTCTTTTTAAAGGAAGATATGGAGAAATCCAAACTGCTTTTTTCGTTGGAAGTTTGTAATTCAGAACAATTTCGTAAAGATGTTACAGTGGTGAAAGATTTTTCGATTGATGGAGCCAATTATCATGTTGCCCGCATTCCGGGTGGGCGATATCAGTATCGTCTGACATGGGAAATGGAATCGTCGGCTTGTTCAGTTATGGATACAAATTCGGATTTTTCTCAAGTACGTGTTTTTCTTGATGGAACTTCTTTTTTCAAACGCTATTCATTCAATAATTTTTTGATGATTGCTTATGCTTTTGCTGCTGCATCAGAAGGAATTTTGTTGATTCACTCTTCGGTTATAATGCATAAGGGGAAAGGTTATCTTTTCTTAGGAAAGAGTGGAACAGGAAAAAGTACGCATAGTCGTCTTTGGTTGGAGAATATTGAGGATACAGAATTATTGAACGACGATAATCCTGTTGTGCGTTTGGAAAATGGAAAGGTTTTTGTCTATGGTTCTCCATGGAGCGGTAAAACGCCTTGTTATAAAAATAAGTTGGTGCCAGTCGGTGCTTTTGTTCGGTTGAGTCAGAAACCTAAGAATGAAATAGCTCAATGTGTAGGCGCTTTGGCTTATGCAACATTGTTACCTTCTTTCTCAAATATGATTTGGGATGATCGAGTAAATGATGCGATAGCTACTTCCATTTCAAATATTGCAACCTCTTGTCCTGTATATAAATTAGGTTGCTTACCAAACAGAGAGGCTGCAGTTTTATGTCATGATACGATTGTAAAATGAATAGACAGCTAGTTCCAAACGATATATTGCTGGAGAGTGTTCGTGAACTTTTGCTTGAAGGACATACCGTTATTCTTCGTGTGGCGGGTTATAGTATGCGTCCGCTTTTGGAAAATCGTAGGGATTCTGTTATTTTGAAATCAACAAAGGATTGTCAACTCCACGATGTGGTCCTGGCAGAAATAACTCCAGGTCACTTCGTATTACATCGCGTGATAGCTGTCGATGGAGAATATCTTACTTTAATGGGTGATTGTAATCTTGTTGGACAGGAACACTGTCAGCGAAAAGATGTGTTGGGAGTGGTTACTTTCTTTTTAAGGAAAGATCGAAAGATTGACGCTAAGGCAAAATGGATGCCTGCATACATATATATATGGTTACATCTGTTACCTATTAGAAAAGGTCTGTTATTGATTTATCGGGCCAAACTAAAATTAACTAAAGTTTTATCTTTTAATAAATAGAACGTTATGAAAGCAAAAAAAGGATTTGAATTGCGTCAGGTCGGTGATCAGCGTATCATCGTAGCTAAAGGAGTTGAAAATATAGATTTTGGAAAGATTATCGCAATGAATGCATCTTCTGCTTATTTGTGGACAGAGGTGGACGGCAAAGAGTTTACAGCAGAAACTTTAGCAGATCTTTTGGTGAAGAAGTATGATATTGACGGCAATATGGCATTGGAAGATTCAAAGGCTTTGGCTGAGAGTTGGCTGAAGGCTGGCATAATAGAGGAGTAAAGGTGGAAACCAGTCGCGCTCAGTTCTTAGAGTTGATTAAGGCAGCCTTGTGGAGACGCTCGGCGGATGATTCTATGTTTAGAAAGGATGTGGATTGGGCTCGCATTTTCAAATTTTCTCAAGAACAGGCTGTCATTGGAGTTGCTTATGAAGGCATAATGACATTGCCCGAAAATTTGCGTCCAGACAAAATTCTCTTTTTACGTTGGTATGGTTTAACGGTTAAGATTGAGAACATATACCATAAACATATTGAGGTTTTGTCTAAAGTTTACTCTTTTTTTGGAGAGTTAGGTATTCGTCCTGTTTTAATGAAAGGCTTGGGAGTTGCATCTCTTTATCCAAAACCGGAACGCAGACAGAGTGGTGACATAGATTTGTATGTGTCGCAGTTGTATGATTTTCCTGATTTTTTAGATACGCTTACTCAAAAAGGGATCAAGAAAGATGCCGTCTGTGAAGCAACTTTCAAACATGTTACTTACCATCTGGATGGAGTAGAACTTGAGATTCATAAAAAAATAGCTAGGATGCTGAATCCTTTTTATGAAAGAAGTTTAAGGAAAATGACTCAAGAGGCAACTCAGCATTTTCGAGAGGTTGAAATTGGTGGTGTTAAGTCAACGCTTCTTCCTGTTCAATTTGATGCCATTTTCTTATTGATTCATATTATTACTCATTTTGCAGAAGGTGGCATTGGTTTAAGACAGCTTTCTGATTGGACTCTTTTCTGTTCTAAACATGCAGAAGAGTTGAAAGAAGAGTTGTTTGTGAAGAAAATTAAAAAATTAGGCTTAATTGACGATTGGAAATTGTATACTTTTTTCTGCATCAAATATTTAGGATTGAATCAGGAAAAAACGATTCTTTATGATCCTAGTTTTGAGAAAAGAGCCGACCGTTTAGCAGAGATTGTTTTTGATTTTGGAAACTTCGGTAAATATACGGATGAGTGGAACAATTGTCCACATTCTTATGTTGCCCGAAAACTATATGCATTACGCGTTCATTGGCGATATTTTGTAAGGACATACAAGGTGGCTCCGAAGGATGCAGTTTGCAATTTGTTGTTTATTTATTCTAGAAGTGCATGGGATCGAATGAAACACCGAAAATGAGAAATGCCTCATCTGTGATAGGCTGGATGTATGCCAATAGTCGGGGATTCCGTTCTCGCATTGTCATAGCTTCTCTTATTGGCGTTTTGTATATTGCCATTGGACTCTCCTTTATTTGGGTCTCTAAGTTGGCCATTGATTCGGCAACAGGAGATGCTTCTTATTCTCTATGGAAAATGGGAGCCTTACTGGCTTCGCTTATGTTGACCAGCCTTATCCTTTCTGCTATTCAGATATGGCTGAAAGATGTGTCTGTCGTCGAGTTTCAGAACCAACTTAGGGCAGATTTCATGTCTCGTCTTTTGTATGAGCCTTGGAAGGGTCGCGAACGTATGCATACGGGCGATGTGCTGAACCGTTTGGAACAAGATGTAAAAGATTTGGTTACTCTTTATATAGATACGGTACCTTCGGCATTTATTACAGTAGTGCAGTTTGTAGCCTCTTTCCTATTCCTTTTATTTCTGGATTCAAAGTTGGCTTTGGCAATATTGCTGATCATGCCATTTTTTATTGTAATCAGTAAAATTTATTTCTTTAAAATGAGGAGGCTCAACAAAGAGACTCGTTCCAATGATAGCCGCATACAATCATTGTTTCAGGAGACCATGCAACATCGTATGGTTGCAAAGGCTCTCTGTTTGGAAGGTATCACACTGAAAAGATTGTTTCTTTCTCAGGATTCTTTGCTTTCTCAGACAAAGACGAAAACTCGTTTCTCGGCATTTTCAAGAATCATGGTGATGTTAGGTTTCTCTACTGGATATATTGTCACGTTTCTTTGGGGAACACATCAGTTGCAGATGGGAATTATCACATTCGGTGTCATGACGGCTTTTCTGCAGTTAGTAGGTCAGGTTCAGCGTCCAGTTTTTGAGATGGCTCGTATCGTGCCGACAGTCATTACGGCTTTTACTGCTGCAGAGCGTTTGATGGAGTTGCAGGATGCACCGCAAGAAGAAAAAGTAGGAACACGTCAACTAAATAAAGGTGATGTGGGTATCAGATTGGAGAATATAAGTTTCTCTTATGAAGAGGGTAGCCGAAACATATATGATAATTATTCATACGATTTTAAGCCGAGTAGTTTTACTGTAATTGAGGGCGAAACCGGATCGGGAAAAACAACCATGGTTCGTTTGATATTAGCCTTACTGCAACCCAATCATGGTTCTGTTTTTTTGTATGGTGATGGTTGGCAACAGAGCGCATCCTCTCAAACCCGACCATACTTCTCCTATATACCTCAAGGCAATACTTTATTCAGTGGAACTGTACGTGAGAATCTCCTGCTTGTTAATCCGAATGCAACGGAGAGTGAGATGCGCGAAGCTTTACATGTTGCGGCTGCCGATTTCGTGTTGAGTTTACCGAAAGGCTTGGATTCTTTATGCGGCGAGTTGGGTAGCGGCCTCTCTGAGGGACAGGCACAACGTGTTGCCATTGCTCGTTCGTTGTTGTCTACATCACCTGTATTTTTGATAGATGAGGCAACCTCGGCCTTGGATGAAGAGACGGAGAAAATCTTTTTGGAGCGTTTCGCAGCATTCAGAAAAAATCGCACCGTTATATTTATCACGCATCGTAAATCTGTTTTTTCTATCTGTGATAATGTGTTGAGCATGTAATTCTAAATGGAATCTTTTTTACAAAAAAAGAAAGCGGTTTATCTTGAAATCCTTTAAGAATCGGCAAAAAGAACTTGATTTTTGGCATAAAAATGCATAAAATCTGTTTGCTGACAAAGAATATTCAATTCTTTGATAATTTTTATGCAAAAAAATGACCATCTTATTAAGAATATACATAAATTTGCACCGATTTTTGAATAAATATTCGCGACTTGCCGTATAAGTAGTGAATAAATATATTCGAGAAACGTAATTTATTAATGATATTTTGATTTATTTTGTCCGTGAAAAACAAGACGAAGAGATTTGGAGCCATTAAGGAGATCATCCAGACATCAAATGTTGGTAATCAGGAAGATCTGCTCAATTTATTGTCAGACCGTGGGTTTGAGGTGACACAGGCCACGCTCTCTCGCGACTTGAAACAGCTCAAGGTGGCAAAGATTACCAATGCCTCCGGTGAGTATGTTTATCGGTTGTCTCAACCGACAAAAGGCGGCGAGGCGAAGCAGAATTCATTTATTTCTCCTAATGTTCAGGTTACGATACTTTTCTCAGGAAATGTAGCAGTGTTACATACCCGTGCAGGATACGCAAGCGGTTTAGCTTATGAGATTGATGAGAAAGGCAGTGAAGTAATTATCGGAACTGTTGCAGGTGAGGATACGATTATTGCTGTGATGAAGGAGAATGTTTCCAAGGAGAGAGTGAAACAGGTTTTGTCTGAGTTTATCCCTTCTTTGGAGAAATAATTAGAAGAATTGAAAAACAATTATATATAAAGATTTCTTGTTAAAATAAAAATAGACATGGATCAGGATCAGGAAATAAAGATTAGGGTGGCCGATGAAAGCCATCTCGGTTATGTTGATACCATTCTTGACACGATAGAAAACGCAGCTAAAGTTCGTGGAACTGGAATTGCAAAAAGATCGCCAGAGTATGTAAAGGATAAGATAAGAGAGGGGAAAGCTATTATCGCTTTGTGTGGTGATGAATTTGCTGGCTTCTGCTATATCGAATCTTGGAGTAATAAGCAATATGCAGCTAATTCAGGACTTATTGTTCCTGAGAAGTTCAGAGGACATGGATTGGCCAAAAAAATAAAGAAATTCTCTTTTGATCTGTCAAGAAAGAAATTTCCTGATGCAAAGTTGTTCGGATTGACTTCTGGAGCAGCTGTTATGAAGATTAACACTGAGTTGGGTTATGTACCAGTTACTTTTGCTGATCTTACTGACGACGAAGCATTTTGGAAAGGATGTGAGGGTTGTGTTAACTTTGATGTCTTGAAAAGAACTAACCGCAGATATTGTATCTGTACGGCTATGTTGTATGATCCACATAAACATGAGAACGATGCTCAGAAAACCGAAGCACCAGCTGAGGATGAAGACAAGGGCTTCTTTGCTTCTCTAGTGGATCTTATCAAAAAAAGCATGAATAAAAAAGGAAAATAACGATGAAGAAAAAAGTAGTAGTAGCATTCAGTGGGGGTCTTGATACATCTTTCACCGTAATGTATCTTGCCAAGGAAAAGGGATATGAGGTGTATGCAGCTTGTGCAAACACAGGTGGTTTTAGTGAAGAACAGCTTAAGCAGAACGAAGAGAACGCTTATAAGCTAGGTGCTGTTAAATATGTGACTTTGGATGTCACTAAAGAGTACTACGAGAAGAGCCTTAAATATATGATCTTCGGTAATGTTCTCCGAAACGGTACATACCCTATCTCTGTATCTTCTGAACGTATTTTCCAAGGTATGGCTATCGCACGTTATGCTAACGAGATCAATGCAGATGCTATCGCTCATGGTTCAACAGGTGCTGGTAACGACCAGGTACGTTTTGATATGACTTTCTTGGTGATGGCTCCAAAAATGGAGATTATTACTTTGACTCGTGATATGGCTTTGACACGTCAGTATGAGATCGATTACTTGAACGAGCATGGTTTCTCTGCTGATTGGACTAAGTTGAAATATTCTTATAACGTAGGTATCTGGGGAACATCCATCTGTGGAGGTGAGATTCTTGATTCTAAAGAAGGATTGCCAGATTCTGCATACCTTAAACAAGTTACTAAAACTGGTAGCGAGGTTTTGAAGATTGGTTTCAAGAAGGGTGAGATCTGTTCAGT
>JALNVE010000071.1 GCA_023227695.1 Paludibacteraceae bacterium | reverse complement strand
TATCTCGGTTGGCAGTACTACTTCTGCCAACGCTATTAGTTGTTTTGTTTCCATGGTATAGAAACGTTGATACTTGGTTTTTTATGATATTTCTTTCCCCACTAAATTTCTACTGACCCGAAATAGCAGATAATATAAGATTGATATTATAAAATACAAGCAAAGAGGCTGAACCAACAATATTGATTCAGCCTCTTTGCTTGTATGAAAAGTTTTTTACTTGTTTTCCAACAAACGATTATACTCATCATTTATAAGTGTCTTTACCTTTTCCATGGTAAAATTCTGGACAATGCGTTGACGAGCATTCTCTCCCAATCTTTGGTGCAAAGCTTCATCACTTAAGATACGATCTATTGCATGACCAAAAGCCTCAACATCGCCATTTTTAACTTCCAATCCGGTTTCATCTTTAACATTGACCCAATTCACTCCAGATCCCTTTATTGAGAATGTAACAGGAGGTGTACGATTAAACATGGCTTCAGCCAAAACAATACCGAACGCTTCATTCTTCGCAACAGAAGGGAATGCCAACACAGAAGCCGCCGTCATATATGAATGGATCTCCTCATCCTTAATTTCGCCGATAAATATGATTCGATCTGATTTCGACATTGTCTTCAACTTTGCAGTCAAAGGACCATTCCCCGCAATTAGAATAACGCAATCTTCTTTAATGTAAGGTTCTGACTCGATCAACAGATTCAAGCCCTTGTAAGAGACGTGTCTTCCCATGAAGAAAACGATCTTCTTCTGTCCATATTTACTTTTTATCTGCGACACTTTCTCTTCCAAATCGGAAGGTGTTTTCATCTTCGAAGCTGAAATACCATTTGGAATCACCACCGTTT
Organism: Paludibacteraceae bacterium; assembly: GCA_023227695.1. Taxonomy (GTDB): domain Bacteria; phylum Bacteroidota; class Bacteroidia; order Bacteroidales; family Paludibacteraceae; genus RGIG10190. Next base: position 10,700 of record JALNVE010000071.1, on the reverse strand, counting down.
TATCATAAAAATCAGCCAATGGCAATGAATGTTCCCTATAATTAGGACTAGTAACAAAAACACGATCAGCCCTCTTCAATAAAAGTCTCTCAAATGGACGGAAAAACCAATAAGAACATTTCTGCTCTATAATATCAGAATGCCAATGAACGATCAGTTTCATATTCTTCTTCAAGATGAAGAGAACCATTAACGAAGAAAATGGATTGGGCACATGTAAATGAACGATATCCGGATTGTATGTCTTCATTACCTTCCTTAAAGTAAAAAAGAAATCGAATGAGATAGGTTGACTCAAACAATTTGACATAGCTCCGATACGAATAACCTCAACGCCATTCTCATCCAATGACGTGTGATTTTTTCGCATACTATTAAAGCAAATAACCTTATGACTAAAGCTATCCAAACTATTTACTATGCTGCAACATACATCTTCGATTCCACCTTTATACGGAGGATAGAATTTAGAAACATGTAAAATTTTATTTTTCAGCATACAATCTACTAAATACATTAAGAAATGAATACATTTTTCAATGACATTTCTTGTCGTTTTATCTTATAGCCAACAAGGCTATGTGTTTTCTAATATTGAGAATACTTTGAAAAATTCGTCAAACGAATATTATCTCAAAAAGAAAACTTCCTTTAATAAAAATACCAAAGGAAGAACTTTCGCGTGAGACAACAGCTGCAAAGTTAATAAAAATAAAGTACGTAAACTATTATTTTAAATTTATTCACAAACTAAAAAAAGATGTAAATCAAAACACACAAAGACAAGCCTCTATATTCAAAAACAAACAGGTAAATGTTTAATTCATTATCATTAGCACAAAAATAATCATTATCTTCGTTCTCTTAATCAAATGTCCTAAAGAGAGAAATGGCAATCGCAACTTTAATTTTATGCATATGCTTGATTTTGATTAGTCTTGCATCGTCTAACGAAGACCTTTTTTCACCAAGTGTAATTACAAGTTTCATTTGGACACTATGTCTCTCTCTTTATCTCATCTTACCCCACAAATTACCGGAATTATCATTCCTCTTTTACATCACATTATCTATTTGGATTTCAGGAATGTGTCTATCTTCTCTTTCAATTCAATCATGTAAATTCTCAACATCTACTTTGAACAATTCAGGGAAAATAATGAGAAACGTATACTTGATCATCTCTATTATAACACTTCCTTCGCTTATAACATTCGCACAAGATGCCATTGCAGCAGGAGTCACTGGCAATTGGGCGAAAGACCTCCGTTTGGCAGCCTTAGGAAAGACAGGAAATAATGAAATATACGGAGGCATTCAAGTTCTGATTTGGCAAATCTCCTATTTGCTTGAGTTAATGTGCTTCAATAAAAAAAATTGGTACAGAACTATCATTGTTGCCTTAATTTATTTGGTCTTCTGTTTCATTTCAATGTCAAAATGGAATTTTTTGAACTTCTTTATCATGACGATTGTCGTTCTTTATTTCAAGAAAACAATTAAGATGAAACATATTATGATCGGAATCGGGACATTCCTGCTACTAAGCATTGGAATCCAGACTTTACGACACAACACATGTGACTCTGACAATTTCCTTGTCCTTTACCTTGTAGGGAACATGAGTTCATTCGATACTTTAGAGCCAGGATCATCTGCTCATTTCGGAGAAAACACATTCAGAATGGGATATGCCATAGCCGAAAAAATGGGATATTCTTCCATCGAACCAATCAGTCCGATATTACCTTGGATCGAGAAGCCAATCATGACAAACACATATACCGGAATGTATCCTTTTTTTTTAGATTTTGGAATAGCAGGTGTCGCCATATTCTCTCTTCTCATCGGTTCAATATATGGATGGCTATACAAAAAAGCTAAGATGGGCACAACCTTTTACATTTTGCTTTATGCCTACTTCGTAACCGTCATCGTAACACAATACGTAGGTGATATGTTCTATACCAACATGACAAAACATTTGAAGTTTGGCTTTTTATTGGCACTCCCTTTCATTTGCACAAAATACAGTGTGTTCCTTCAAAGCAAAGAGAAAGATGATGAAAAGTAACAGCTCTCTACAAATTGTTTTGGTACTCTATAAGTGTACGATAGAAGAGAGCTCTTCCTATCAGACATTTATGGCAAACAGGCATGCTTTGACGCTCGATTACGAGCTCATCATCTACAACAACTCGCCAGAAACGACAGTAGCAGAGTCGGATCTTTATCATTTAGCAGAAGATAAGAATAACGGCATGCTTGCAGGCGCATACAACTATGCACTATTAAGAGCAAACCAACAGAACAGAGAATGGCTTTTGTTATTAGATCAAGACACAAAAGTGACAAGTTCATTTTTACAGGAGCTAACATCAACTATATCAAAGAACCCTAACGTTTCGGCCATCATTCCTATCACAATGAAAGGCACCTTTCACATCTCTCCTTTATCCTACAATTCGAAATTAGGCAATAGTTGGATGACAAGACCTGTCGAAGAAGAGGGAGAAACAAAACTCTGTCTCTCCGCCATCAACACATGCGCCACCTTGCGGGTCAAGACGATGAATGAATTAGGTGGATTTTCAAGTCTGTTTCCTTTGGATAGTCTAGATCATTGGTATTTTTATAAAATGTACTTGCTAAGAGAAAGCACATGGATTCTAAAATCGAAAATTGAGCATGACATCTCTCTTTTGGACGAAACAAACGTCATGTCTGAAAACAGATATCGCTCTTTTCTTGAGTCAGGACTTAAATTCTCCAAGATACAAGGAGCTGTCCCTACCCTGCTTTGGAAACTCAGATGTCTAGCAAGAGCAGTTAAATACATTTTTTCAAAAAAGAAACGCATATTTTGCAGCCTGCTTTTTGCCTATGTTCTAAAATAAAACGAATTTGAGATGGATGTTTCTATTATATATATAAATTACAACGCTTGTGATTTGCTGCTAAGCTCAATTCAATCGCTCTTTCAACACACGAAAGGCCTTGATTTTGAAATCATAATCGTAGACAACGCTTCTGAAGAATCAACAGAGCCAATCAAGCGTATCTGCAATGATCAGATTCACTTGCTTCAGGCATCCGAAAACCTTGGTTTCGGCAAAGCAAACAATCTAGGACTGACCATAGCAAAAGGAAGAAACATCCTCTTTCTGAACCCAGATACCCTTCTTCTGAACAATGCCATCAAAATTCTTTCCGACACATTAGACAACAACCCAAAGATAGGCGCCTGCGGCGGAAATCTCGTCAACAAAGATTTAACTGCGACTCACTCTTTCAGCCGTATATTTCCATCCATTTTAAGAGAGGCTGACAGCTCTCTTTTCAATCTCTACACCAAAATCAGATACGGTCAGAACGCAGAGTTCAACCATACGGGAAAGAATCTCGAAGTAGCTTATATCTGTGGTGCTGACTTGATGACCAGAAGAAAAGTTTTGGATAAAGTCGGAACTTTCGATCCTGACTTTTTTCTCTACTACGAAGAGACTGAATTGGAACATAGAATGGCAATAGCTGGCTACAAGATGGTTTCCGTTCCTGAGGCAGAAATCATCCATCTGGAGGGAACAAGTTTCAAACTAAATGAGGTGAGGGAACAGCACATTTTCAATGGTCGGGAAGTCTTCTTCACAAAGGTTTACTCTCCATGTTATAAACGAATAGCAGACAATTTGAATATTCTTTTTTTATCACTTGCCATTTTCATATCCTCTCTTTTAGAAAAAAAAGAAAGCAAGGATAAATATCTGTTCAGAAAAAGTCTTTACACTCAAAAAAGCAAGAAATGAAGATCTATATTAACGGCAGATTTCTCACCCAAAAGATGATGGGCATTAACAGGTTCGCATTCGAGATGTGCAGAGCCTTGCAAAAGGAAGGTTTGGATTTTGAAATTCTAATTCCTGAAGAGACTTGTGATTGTTATGACACCTCTTCTTTCAACATAACGCCTATCAAATTTTTCTCTTCTCATCTTTGGGAACAGATTACTTTACCTTTATATCTGCTATTGAAAAAAGACTATATTTTAATCAATTTTAGCGGATTAGGCCCTGTTTTATGCAAAAAACAAATTATCACCATCCACGATTTGGCTTTTCTTGAAAATCCTAATTGGTATTCAAAAGGCTATTACTACATCTATAAACTGCTGACACCAATTGCAGCAAGAAACGCTCGTAAGATATTCACTGTCAGCAACTTTTCAAAGCACGAAATAACAAGTAAGCTACACATCAACGAATATAAGATAGAGATTATATATAATGCCATTTCCGAAGAGATTAACAAAGGAAAAGACGATACACCCATCGCATCTGAGAAATATATACTTTCGGTTGCCTCTATTGATCCTAGAAAGAACTTCGGGCAGCTGCTCAAGGCTTATTTGAAGTCAGGAATTAAAACTCCTCTTTACATTGCTGGCAGCAAGAATAAGGTTTTTGGAGAGAGCGGGATATCTTCCGAATCCATCCAAAATGTCAAATTACTAGGCTATGTTTCCGATGCCGATTTAAAGAGATACTACGCACAGGCAGAACTATTTATCTACCCTTCTTTGTACGAAGGTTTCGGCATACCTCCATTAGAGGCTATATCCAACAACTGCCCAGTCATTATTTCTGACATTCCTGTTTTCAAAGAGATCTACAAAGATAGCGTATGCTATGTGAACCCACTTTCGGATGAGGATATTGCGGAAAAGATGAAACTTCTTGTCAACAATAATGAAAAGAGAGAAGAGTTAAGAGCGAAAGGTGAAAACATATTATCTCTCTATTCTTGGAAAAAATCAGCTATAAAAGCAATTGAGGTTATAAAAGAATGTATGAATTAAAAGAGATTTTTATTTTTGCGATCAATTCTCGACAACCTAAATCGCAGCAAACTATAAACTATCAATATCTCTAACAACTCGGAGATGACATAACCTATTACTGCACCATAAACTCCATATTTCGAGATAAGCAAGAAATAGCATATTATACTAGTTATGGAGACAAATGCACCCACAATCGGAGCATACTTCTGCATCTGCATACCATAAAGGCCTTGTATGGTAAACATCGTGGCAACCACAACCAAAAATGGGATACAAGACAAGGCTCGAAGAATGCCAATAGACTCTTCAAAATCACCACCCAACACTATTTCAACAAATAAAGGCGCAAAAGCAAAAATAACAACGGTCATCAACAAGCCCAACGCTACAATATAAAACAAGCACTCCTTCAATCGTTTCCAACCGTCTGTCAAAGATGTTGCAAAAGATCTGCTCAATGATGGAAACAAAGACAGGCTTATTGGCATACTCAACAACATACACAGGGCTGCTATTATCTTATTTGCACCCGCATATATTCCTATCTCATGGTCAGAAAGGTACATTCCGATAATGGTAAGACCTCCAAGTGCATAAATATTAGAGAACAGATTGTTCAGAAATATAGGAAATCCTTTTTTAATAGAATCATACGAAATGTTTACTGTATAGGACAGTTTATATTTAGACACTGCCATTAAGAAAGTAAACAATCCGACACCCACATAAGACAGAGACCAGAGTAAAACATAAAGTTGACAATCAGAAGGCAATGTGACCAACAAGACTGTCATAACAGCTCCTACCAGACGAACCAATACGCTGACAACTGCCATTCGCGAAGTGTCCTCTATACCTTGATAGAACCAAGAAGGATAAAGCACAACACCCACATTCATAAGGAATGCGGAGAGATAAAGCCAAAGATGATTCTGCATCTCTGTGTTGTAAAACAAAAGGCCCGAAAACAACACAAACGAAATCAACAACAATAGGAATTTGCTTTTGATGACCGTCCAAAAGATGGATTGAACCTTACCTTTATCATTCACATTTAATGCAATATCCTGAGTGGCAGAGTATTCAAATCCGAAATTCACCAACAAAGTGAAATAGGCAATTATATTTTGGGCATAAGAAGCCTGTCCGAACTCTTCGGTACCAAGAGCACGGACAACAAACGGAATCACCAACAAAGGAATGACAGAGTTGGCAACCTGCATGAAACCCAAAGACAACACATTCTTAAATATCTTCTTTTTAAGAAAAAATGAAAAAAAGTTGGATGTGTTTATATTGAGATTCATTTGAGTCGAATTCTTTTGTTTTTGTACAGCACAAAAATAAATAATATTCCCATCTAATCGAAATCACCTCCAATAATTAGGAAACGATTAAAGAAAAAAGCCAAGGATTGTCGTAAATAGAAGAAAAGATATGTGGTTTATTATTAATAATAACTTATTTTTGCAGTCGACAATTATTAAACTTTTATTGCTTTTATGACATAACATGACCAATTTTGACCTAAAAAAAATAGATATTAAAAACATTTTTGTTTCAGACAAGAACACTCTCTTCATATTTTTCTTTTTCATTATTTCTTTTGTATTAAAAACCATATTATTCTCAAGCAGCATAGCAACAGAAAATTATGGATTAACAACTCAAGGAGTCTTTCTTTATGTAGGAATCGGTTTTTTCTGTGGATCATTCTCTCTCTTGTCGAAAAACAAATATGGATTATTTGTTTTCTCTCTACTTTATGACATTTGGTTATTATCAAATCTTTGGTATTTTAGAAGTTACAATGACATACTTACCCACTGGAATCTTCAATGTGTGAGAAATCTTGATGGAATGTGGAGCTCTATATTTACATACATGCAGGCCTCCGATTTCATTTACATTGGATTGACTATAACACTGCTTGTTCTTTGTATCTTTTTTTCACCAAAAGATTCGCACAAGAAAGGATTCTTTGTATTGGCTGGGATTTCTGTTATATTCTGCATAGTCATGTTAAGGGCTCAAGTCATAGATTTGAAAAACAAACATTATGTAGTAGAAAAACTTACATTCAACATCTTCGATTCAAAATATGATTGCCCTTGCGTAAGAAACGCATTTATCGGAAATGGTTATTATGCCACATACTTTTCACCAATTATCCATTTTTTAAATCAAGTGCAAAAAACATTCAATGACAAAAAATCAGAAATAAGTTTCTCAGAAGAAGAAATAAACAAATACATTCAAAAAACAGACTGCTCACAAGAATCAAAACGCAATGTCATTATAGTTTTCTTCGAGAGTTTAGAATATTGGGCTGTAGACCAATCAATATTTGGAGAAGAAATAACTCCAAACATAAACAAACTGATAAAATCAGAAAACTCTTTGATTTGCAGAAAGATGATTGACCAAGTAAACGGAGGGCACTCTTCTGACGCGCAATTATTGATAAACACTGGATTATGTCCAATTATAGAAGGAGCTGTTGCCAACCGTTTTTATATGAACAAATTCCCTTCTCTTTCAGAAGCCTCAAAACATAAGAATTTAAAAACATTTATTCCAACACCAGCCTATATTTGGAACCAGGACAAAACAAAAAAAGCCTTCGGTTACAATGATCTATTGGCGAAAGAAATGAATGATACTGATTTATTCAATAACATTGTAGCATATACAGACAGCGTTAAAGACGGATACTGCGTTCAAACTGCCACAATGGCTTCTCACGTTCCATTCCACAAATACGCGAATGACTCTCATCTTAAAATAAATGATGAAGAGTTTCCTATCTCTTTGGGTGATTATATGAAATCTGTCAACTTCACCGATTCTGCAATGGCAAAACTTATAACTAAGATAATGAACGACAAAGAATACGAAAATACTATTCTTGTTATTATGGGCGACCACAGTGTATTTTCTGCATCATCAAGAAATGATTACTTAGAATATCTGCAAGAAAAGGAAATCAACATAAACATAAAAGACGAATATATCCCTTGTATAATTTACTCTAAATCAATAAAAAAACACAAGGAGATAAGTGAGAATTGTTATCAAATGGATTCATACACAACCATCCTCAACATGATATCTGACTGCTATTATTGGAAAGGATTTGGTATTGATCTTTTAAACAACGACTCCTTAAAAAGAGAATATTCTGAAGAAGATGCGATCGCTGCATCAGATAAAATGATTAACGGAAACTTTTTTTCAAACTTAAAAAAATGAACAAATACACTTTTATCCTTTTTTCAGCCTTATTCCTAGGTGCATGTTCTAGCAATAACACACAAGATAAAAACAATGCTGAAAAAAAAGTGGAATCTAAGGCATTAGAACCATTTGTAGAAAACCATGAGTTTTCTTCTCTAACTTTAGAATCAGAAATTGGATTGAGAGGTTTCTCATTCCCGGAAGCAGAAGGAAGATGGACAGAAGACAACTACGTTTACTTAGGAATTCCCTGCAAAGCAAAAAACAACCAAACTATTATTTTTGATGCCATTCCATATATAAACAAAGAACATCCTTCAATGGAAGTATCAGTTTATGTTTCAGACTCTTTGATTTCCGAATGGTCATTTGAAAACGGACAAAAAACAACACCTATATCTGTAGTTGTAACGCCTGACATGGCAACAGAAAACAATATTCAATTGAAATTAAAAATCAAATCTCCTAAATCTCCTAAAGAGTTAGGTCGAGGAGAAGACAACAGAAAACTAGGTTTATTTTTCAAGAAAATAACTATTTATGGTTTTTAAATAGACATAAACAATATAAAAAGAGGAAGTTCCGCCTAAAAAAGCAGAACTTCCTCTTTTTTGATAAGATGCTTAAAATAAGGAACTATCAAAACAAAAACGGAATACATCAAAGCACAAAATAAATATCTATATTTACAGCTAAACTTTAGCACTCATTTTTAACGAAGAAGTTCAATTCATGGTAAAAGAGACTAACTATATTAATAGGCAGATTACTGATTTCATTTATCCAATCACAGCCTTTTCTGTCCCTTTTCTTAACTTTGCACCAGTTCCCGTAATCATACTTTCCATCCTTTGCATTTTTCATTCACTACAATCTGTATTTTTACGGAAAAAAATTTCAGTAAACATTACAGCAACTTTATTGCTTCTTTGGTGGATATTCACTCTAATATCATCTTTCATTGCAGAACTTTCTTTCTCTGACATCTCCAGAATGTCATTTCAAATTCGATTACCTCTGATTCTATTACCGATTGCCTTTTTATTTAAAAACGACAACATAAACAAAAAAGAGGTCCTTAAATGGTTTGCCATAGGCAGTTATGCTACAGCTTTATTAATTGTGATCCTATATTTATGGACCATCTGTTTTGGTTTTGAAAATCTCAGCAGAAACTTTATTCATCTTAAGAGATGTTTCTACTGCATAATTGATTTGATTTCTCATCGAACTTACGTTTGTTTCAATCTGCTCACTGCATTAATCATTACTTACCAATGGTTAATGGAGAATCGAGACAGAAAACGCATCCTATTTTTTGTTTTTGCCTCACTATGTTGTGGAACATTCATATTCGTTTCTGAAGCAAGAATTTCACTTATCAGTTTCTGTATTCTCATCTTCACATCTCTTTTCTTTCTTTTGATTAAAAAATTAAACAAATGGCAGTTAACCATATTCTGCACCATTTGCTCTGCTATACTCATCTCTTTCTTAATCTTCAATGTCAGAATAAACAATCTGCTAATTGGTGTATTTAATGGAGACGCCAATTTACAAAGCTTAGATCCAAGATTCCAAATTTGGAGCTGTGCTTCAAAAATCATATCAGACGGAATACCTGTAACTGGATTTGGAACTGGCATGGCTTACTCACATCTGTACAACTGCTATTTAGAGCGTCATTTTGAATATGGTGAAGTTTTCTCGCTTGGTTCACACAACCAATTTTTAGAATGTTTAATGGAATACGGGTACACTGGATTAATTCTGCTATTAGCCGCTTTGTTGTCCATTCTATTTCACAAAAGCAGTCAACGGAGATTCTTTATTATTTGGTTTATCATACTCGTCATCAATCTATGTTTCGAATCCATGATGAGCCGTTCTATAGGAAGTTATTCTATAGCATTTCTTTTAGTATTGGCTGGAAATCCTGACAATGAAGATGTGAAACACGAGAAAAGAATGCAGTCTGTGCTTAAATTTCTTATCCTCTCGGCAATAGTCTGCTCTATAGTAGCATATATAGCTAAAGACAAAACGGAATCGTTCAACTATTTTCAGAAAAGATTTGAAAGAATTGAAAATCTTCCTGGCATTGTACCAGAAGATTTAGAAGCCAAATCAGCATTAAAAATAGACAAAAACACACCAGTAAATAGATGGAGAGATGTGGCAGTCTTCATCTTCCATTTTGATGAAATGGAATTAAATGAATCCGATTCCTTGCATTTTTCCCTTTACGTCTATGTCTCCAATGATTTCGAACCCGATTTTGTCCGCATAAAAATGGAAGAAAGAGAAAGAAACACATTCCTGGATTACTACAACTTGGAAGAAAAAGGTACCTGGCAAAAACTCACCATCAACAAAAGCGGCATGAAAGGAAATGTCTCCTGCATAATTTCTACAGACAAAACACCTTACGACAGTTTCGGCAAGCTAAAGGGGTTTATGCTCTTCAGTGAACCAAAAATAGAGGTAAAGAAAAAATGAGGTGATTCTCTAATCATCTTATAAAGACAGGAAAGAAGAAGGAGCGGAAAATCCAAATGGAATTTTCCGCTCCTTTGTTTTGAATATACCAAAGATTTTTAGAGACGTTGTCTTTATGTATGTC
>JALNVE010000070.1 GCA_023227695.1 Paludibacteraceae bacterium | reverse complement strand
TTGCAACAAACAAAATGTCAAGTTAGAAGCTTTACAAGCGATTTTACAGATCAGGTGCAAAACCCTTTGACACGTCCTTTCCTATTTTTGGTTGACCTAAAATAAAAGAATTCGTGGTTTAAAACTGTCCACGAACTTTTTATCTTGATCCATATATCACAAGCATAATTAGTTGCGATGCGACTTTTTTAGAAATGATCTAATTCAACAGTATACAATCATCACATGAGGATATATGAAAAAAGCCATATCCTTTCGGAAATGGCCTTTGTGTATGTAATAGAATTTAAATTTATCGAATCTATTCCTCGATACATACATTATCATAGACTGAAAGATCAATCTTATCTTTAAGATCCTCCCAACCTAACACATCCAAAGAATAGAGCAATTCTTCTTTGCTGTTACGCATAACTGCATTGTATTTTTCTATTCCCTCTTCTCTTGTCATCAAGCCATGTCTAATTTGATTGCTCAAATAGCTCAAATAATAAGAAGATCCATTAGTAGTCTTCATAAACATATAGTCTTTCAAAGAATGGAACATACAGTCAGCATGCCAATCCTCTTTTTTCTCATCAAAATACCAGTCAACCTTCTCTCTGATATAAGATTTTATATATTCAGGTTCCCAATCTATATAATCAAATATACTGAAAGTAGCAATATCTTTATATTGATTCAAAAGGTAAGGAGCTCTATGAGTAAGAGAACGACAGCCAACATAACATGTCTTCAAATTACTTAAAACGGTCTTCATTCCTATAGGATTTTGAATCAATGTTTTGGCAAGAGCAATTGCACCAGACTTTTGATCAACCTCCAACTTACCATCCTTTACAACACGTTTAGCACCTAAGAAAGGAGGTGTTTCATAAGGATTAGAAGCCATAGCAATCATTGGTATATTACGTTTCTTAGCTAATTGGAAAGCCATAACATTTGTATACTTACATGCTACGCAAGCCATATTAGCCATTACTGGACTGTTCTTATAAAACCAAGCATCAACAAATTCCCTATATAGTTTTCTATGCAAATCACCATCCAATGATACAATATGATGCTTAATACCTAATTTCTCACATACATGCTTAGCATTTTCAAGAGGTATTTCTGAACTTCCAGAATGTACATAGGTGAAAGCTTCTGTCTTGATACCCAATTCAGCTAGTTTCACTAAACAATAAGTTGAATCCTTTCCTCCTGATATTCCAACCAAACAATCGGCCTCTGTTCCTGGTTTTTTATGCGCATTAAGGAATTCAACTAAAGCAGCTTCACCCAATGGTTTATAATATGGATAGTTATCCTCACACAAATCGCAAATACCTGAATCATTAACTGCAGCACCTAAATATTTGCTGTCATTCAAACATTTTTTACATCTCATATTTATACAATTTTACAATAATTCGGATTAAAATTTTACATTTAAAAACAAAAGAAAATAGCCATATATTAAGTTCAAAATATAGCGCAAAACAAATATATCAAAAAATCACACAACGACATATTTAAAGATAAATATATTTATATAAATCTTTTTTAGACCCATCTGAGGGTCGTTCTTATCTCACAAACCAGATTTATTGTATTTCATCACTTGTGATTCATTAAAATGGAATAAAAATGGATATTGGACAATATGCATATACTCAGATTGTATCTTTTCTTCCCCAACGTCAGTTCAAACGGTTTCTCAAAAAAAAACAGATATATACCATATCGATATCGCTATAGAAACCAGTTTTTATATTTTGATAATAAATTCTCGACACACGGTTACGTTTCAGCATAACACAGTCTACTTTTTCTGGATCAAGATCATTATTGGGTATCAGATCTATTTTACGATGCAGCACCTTATCATCAAACGATGGAGCACCTTGCAGTGGCATCATTTTAGCCCACCACTCATTAACACGCTTGTCTTTTGAAAAAGGAACGATGGCCGCCAATGTCCATTCGGTTACCATTAAGGCATACCGTTCTTGATATACCACCAATAGTATCAGACTCTTCTAGAATAACGACCTCAAAATCATTTGATTTTGACAACATCTCGTATCCAAAAGTCAATCCTGCAGGATGCACCTATCACTATTATTGTTTGTTTTCTATTTCTGTGTCAAAAGAGTTTTTATTCAAAGAATATGTTATAATTATTTAGGCTGGGATTTCACTAATGAACCCTGTTTCCAAATTCCTCTAGCCAACTCTTTTCCATCTGCAGCATATATGATTCCAAAACCATCAGGTTTTCCATTCACAAAAGAGCCTGTATATTTTCTGTCTCCATAATACTCTGTACCTTCACCAATCATCAATCTACCATTACTCCAGCTACCTTTCATTTGTAAAACGCCTGTAGAATCATACAATTCTCCTTTACCGTTTGGTGCATTATTATGAAATTCACCTACATATTTTTTTCCGTTTTGGAACAACTCATAACCTTGACCTTCTTTTTTTCCATCAACTCGGTCACCATAATAACCCCATTTGTTATTGAATTCTATGATATATGTAGGATTTTCCTTGGTCACTGTATCTATTTTTCCAATAACATGGAGAATTTTAAATTTTTCAGGATATTTCTTAACCGCAGGCAAAATAGTAGTAAATGCATGTTTAAACCAACTGTCCATAATGATATGAGTAGCCTTATTATTGACAAAATATGGTATTACAGAATCCACATCCATATAATGTTTGAACATTGCTGCCTTATGGTATCCAGAATACATATAATACAATTCTGGCTTACGACAAAACATACGGGCCGTATCTGGTATATTCTTCTTACACCAGTCTATTGCCTCTATATAATTTATACCATTCACGTTAGGGAAAACCTTTTTCAACGGCTGTTTTGCATACACACGATAACCTTCCTGAGACGCGGAATGTGCTGGCATCAGCCAAACTAAGAACAGGCCTAACACCAACAGAGAAATAACGGTTGGATTCAGAGCTTTCTTGTGATAATAATTTCTCAACTTATCAACGACAAACACAAAGACATTGTATATTCCATTTAAGAACAAGAACAACAGAAACGGAACTGTCGAGACATAATAACGCACACTGGTATATTGCTCTGGCCATACCAAAAGGACTCCGAAGGTAACTGCCAAATAAGAAAAGATCAAGAATCCTCCTACTCCTGTTTTAGCAAATCCTATAATCAGAAGCAAACAAACGAAGATACCAACAAGGTAATCTCCACTTGTATTTGGTGTCTCCAATTCAGAAAACTTTACTATTGTTGTCTCAGGAAGCAGTTTTGCGACATATGTTTTTGTATTTGTCTTAATTCGAACCAACCAATCCTCAACGGAAGTCATCTTTTGTCCATTTTTTTTCTTTTGGAAGTCTGAAACATAATCAGACTTAGCATGACCAATCTGGTTATTACGAATTGTCCAAGCTGTTTTTCCTACAGAGAAAGATAGAACAATCAAACCTCCTAATGCCAAATAATAAAACGATCTTTTTTTGTTGCCATCCACCATCTCAGAATCCTCTTTCTTTTTCTTATACAGATAAAAAGAATAAACAGCCATTGCAACAAAGAAACCGGCAACACCCAAAATCATGGAAATTCCCATCGTTCTTACAAAATAAACATAACAAACAGAAAGGAGCAATACAGCCAAACATGAATATGTTTTCCAATTAAATTCACGAAAAGACTTCTTCTCATACAAAATCATAGCTGTATATGTAATTACCGTGGTCAAGAAAAGATACAGCATCTCACTCATCATAATTGTTGACCACCGCAGCAAATCCTTATGAATACAAATCAACAATAGCGTTGTAAATACAAGAACCACATTATTTTTTGTGATTTTACGCAATATCAAAAAGAACATCAAGATAGAAAAAGAAAGAAGCAATCCGTTCATTCGTTTAACAGGCACATAATTAGTATCTCCAAAGGAATACATACCAACTGAAATGAATGCTGAATAACCAGGCGGGAAATGCGTATGAGGCTTCTCTTCAAAGCTTACAATATCTGTATAACCCTTACCTGCATGTAAAGACTGAGCTAAAGAATAATAATAGATATTATCACCATTCAAATCTAATTTTTTATCATAATTGGCCTCATAATTTATAAAGAAAATAACGCCAACAAAGATTAACAAAGCAATTTGAACGTATTGATTAGATGCTAGAGTTTGCCAAAATGAAACTTTCTCATCATTCTTAGTTACGACTTGCTTTTTAGGATTAAAATTTTGACCTGTAAACTGTTTCTTCTTATTCATTTCTTAAAACGATATTTTATCAAAGTATAAATTGCCATTAATCCATCTTTCCAATTAATTTTCTTTCCATCTTTTATCGTACGTGGATAATAATGAATTGGCACTTCCGGTATTTTATAACCTAATTTTGCGACCTTAGCTGTCACCTCAGGACAAAATTCGAATTTATTGCATTCCAAATTGATGTTTTCCAACAGATCTGAAGAAAACATCTTATAACATGTAGGTTCATCAGTCAGGTTCTGGCAATAAAGGATATTAGTCACAAAAGAGACCATTCGTCCTCCCAAATAAAAGCTAAGATAGGAATGTGTATTTTGCTTATTCAAGAAACGAGAACCATAGACGACCTTCGAATTATTCTTTTTACGATAAGACAAAAGAACATTATAATCCTCAGGATCATATTCTAAATCGGCATCTTGAATAATAATAACATCACCCGACACGTGAGAAATTGCCGTACGAATAGCCGCACCTTTTCCTCTATTTTCAGAATGAAGGTAATATTTAACATTAACATCAGGATAAGTGCTAACAAATCTATCTATTTCCTTTTTGGTATCATCAGACGAGTAATCATCAACAACAACAATCTCTTTTGTCATAGAATCAACTAAATGGACATTGGATATCTTGTAAAACAAAGAAAAAATAGTAGAAGCCTCATTATAAGCAGGCACTATTATAGACAACATACTCATATAAACATCATGTTTCTTACTTACCTTTATCTAATAATTAGCAAATTTACAAATAATTTCAAAACTAAAGTGTTCATTATTTAAAATTAAAAAAAGGACTTTCCGATTTTACACAGAAAATCCTCTTTTTATATAACTTAATTTAAACTTATCCGAAGTTATCAAAACGAATCATGTCGTCTTCAACACCAAGGCTATGAAGCAAATCAATAGCAGTTGTTGCCATCATTGGAGGTCCACACAAATAGTATTCGATATCCTCTGGAGCTTCATGTTGTTTCAAATATGTATCACCAAGCACTGGAGCAATGAATCCTGCTGTATACTTAATACCCAACTTGTCTGCCTTAGGATCCGGACGGTCAAGAGCCAAATGGAAGTGGAAGTTAGGAAACTCCTTCTCCAATTCCAAGAAGTCTTCCAAGAAGAACACCTCATCGATAGCACGTGCTCCGTAGAAGTAATGCATCTCACGATCACGAGTTTTCAAAGTCTTCAACATGTGCATGATCTGAGCACGAAGAGGAGCCATGCCGGCACCACCACCAATCCAGATCATCTCACGCTTAGAGTCAAATACAGGATGGAACTCTCCGTAAGGACCAGACATCATTACCTTATCCCCTGGCTTCAAACTAAATATGAATGTAGAAGCGATACCTGGAGGTACAGGCTGGAATCCAACCTGAGGCTTTGGCAAGAATGGAGGAGTTGCGATACGTACTGTCAATGTAATGACATCTCCCTCATCAGGATAGTTGGCCATTGAATAAGCACGGACTGTAGGTTCGGTATTTTTGCACTTTAAAGTGAACAAACCAAAATTCTTCCAAGATGGCATATATAAATCACCAATCAAACTCTTGTCTATATCCCTATCATAATCAATATCGTATGCAGGAATCTTGATCTGCGCATAGGATCCTGGAATGAAGTTCATGTGTTCGCCTGCAGGTAACTTAACCTTGAACACTTTGATGAAAGAAGCAACGTTACGGTTTTCAATAACCTCGCATTCCCACTCTTTAACACCAAGGACAGACTCTGGGATTTTGGTAGACATATCGTTCTTAACCTTAACTTGGCAACCCAAACGCCAATGTTCCATCTGCTGTTTACGAGAGAAGTGAACCTGCTCTGAAGGAAGAATTTCTCCTCCACCTTCCAGAACCTGACATTTACATTGTCCGCAAGAACCTTTACCACCACATGCTGAAGACAAGAAAACTTGATTTTCTGCAAGTGTGCTCAACAATGTAGAGCCGGCCTCAACCTCCAATTGTTTTTCTCCGTTCAAGGTGATTTTCACCTTTCCGGATGGCACCAAATAATTTTTGGCTACCAACAATATAACTACGAGAAAAAGGATTATCAGAAGGAACACCCCAATACTCGCCAATATTAAATTCATATCCATTGTTTATTCCTTTCCTTTTAGATATTCAAACCTGAGAAACACATGAATGCCATAGACATCAATCCTACAGTGATAAATGTTATACCTAAACCTCTCAAAGGAGCTGGTACATTACTGTAAGACATTTTTTCACGGATAGCAGCCAAACCTACAATAGCTAAAAGCCATCCAATACCAGAACCCAAAGCGTAAGCGAAAGCATCACCTATGTTAGCGATAGCCTGCGTATCTGACGGGTCTTTTGTGATACGTTGCAACATAAACAAAGAAGCACCCATGATGGCACAGTTTACAGCGATCAAAGGCAAGAAAATACCGAGTGACGCATACAACGAAGGAGTGAATCTCTCTACAACCATCTCAACCAATTGCGTAATACCAGCAATGACCGCGATGAAAAGTATGAAGCTTAAGAAGCTTAAATCAACACCTTCGATCAAACAATCCGGGCCAAGGACTTTGGTCTGCAACAGATAGTTGACAGGCAATGTGATCAATAAAACAAACGTTACCGCAATACCTAAACCAAATGCGGTCTTTACATTCTTAGATACAGCCAAATAAGAGCACATACCAAGAAAAAAAGCAAAAATCATATTGTCCACAAAAATGGAGCGGACTAATAAACTAAAAAAATGTTCCATATTCTTTTCTATTTATTGGTATGTTATTATTCCTGCAAATCTTTATTATATGAACGATGTACCCAAATGATACATGCCAAAAGAATCAAAGCCATTGGAGGCATCAACATCAAACCGTTATTTACATAACCTGCATCGTAGAATGACTGAGGGATGATTTGGAAACCAAACAGACAACCAGAACCCAACAACTCTCTGAAGAATGCAACGATAACGAGAATGATGGCATAACCCAAACCGTTTCCTACTCCATCAAGAAATGACTCCCAAGGACCATTCTGTAAAGAGAATGCCTCGATACGACCCATTAGGATACAGTTGGTAATAATCAATCCGACGTAAACGGACAAAGCCACGCTCACATCGTAAAGATATGCCTTCAAAATATTACTTACAATTGTTACCAAAGCTGCAACAACAACCAATTGAACAATGATACGTATTCTGTTTGGAACCGTTTTTCTCAACAATGACATTACAACATTAGAAATCGCAAGAATCACCGTAACGGAAAGACCCATCACGATAGCAGGTTTCATTTGAGATGTAACTGCCAATGCCGAACAGATGCCCAGCACCTGAACCATAATAGGATTACTGATGCCCAACGGATTTACGAATACCTCTTTATTTTTCTTTGAAAACAACATATTCTATCTCCTCCTATTTTTGATTTAAAAACGCATTATACTCAGAAAGGCAATTCTTCAACATGGCATCTACACCTTTTGAAGTAATTGTACCACCAGAGATTCCATCAACTTGGAATTCAGGATTCTCTACTTTTCCGTTCTTAACAACACCCAACTCAACCTCACCATCATTCACAACGTGTTTGTTTGAGAATTGTCTTTGGAACTTTTCAGAATCGATTTCTGCACCCAAACCTGGAGTTTCAGACTCATGAGAGAAATAAACACCGTAAACAGTGTTTTTATCTTCATTCAAACAAACATATCCCCAAATTGGTCCCCATAGTCCGGCTCCGTATACAGGAAAAACATATTTGCGAGCTCCATCTACATCACATACATAAAGAGGAAGATTGTCTGCTTTGATATCTTTTGATGCAATCTTAAAACCGCCATTCTCAGAAACCACAGCACCCTGAGCATTCAGGATTTGGTCTGCCTTTACATATTTTTGATATTCAGCCTCTGGATTTTGAACGTCTCTAATGTTCAATGCGTTCAATATCTGTTTCATCTTATCCAACTCAACATTCTTATCTTGTTTTTCTTTCAACGAAGAAGAAACGAATGCCAGCAAGAATGCAACGACAACAACCATTATCGAAGCATATATGATAGTATAACTATTACTATTTGTATTCATGATCTTTCGATATTAATTGTTATTATTTCTTTACACGTTTCAATCTACGGTTGATGTTAGCCTGAACAAAGAAGTAATCGATCAATGGAGCAAATAAGTTCATCAACAAGATGGATAACATCATACCCTCAGGATAACCTGGATTGAGAACTCGGATAATGATTGCAAACATTCCGATCAAGAAACCGAACACGTATTTACCACACTCTGTACGAGCTGAAGTAACGGGATCTGTTGCCATGAACACAGCACCGAAGGAGAAACCTCCTAACAAAATGTGGTCATACCAAGGCAAATTCATGATTGGAGTTGTACCGATCTGATTGAAGAGAAGAGCTGTCAAAGCACCACCAACAAAAACAGATATCATTGTCTTCCAACTTGCAATGCCAGTGAAAAGCAATATAACAGCACCAATTAAAATGGCAATCTTACTTGTTTCACCGATCGAACCTGGAATCAATCCGATAAACATATCCAATGTTGAAATTTCAGTACCCACTGCATTAGTGATGATTGGAGTAACAACCCCTTGTGCAACACCAACCTGACCCAGAGGAGTTGCACCTGTGAATGAATCAATCACATTAGATGCACCACCTATACCGAAAATCCCTTCTGTTCCGATCCAAACGCTCTCTCCTGACATTGCTGTTGGATAAGCGAAGAACAAGAAAACACGAGTAATCAAAGCAACATTAAATATGTTCATTCCCGTACCACCAAACACCTCTTTTGCAAATATCACTGCAAATGCGGTAGCAACTGCAAGCATCCACAAAGGACAGTTGGCTGGAACAATCAACGGAATCAAAAGACCTGAAACCAAGAATCCTTCCTGAATTTCTTCTTTTTTCCATTGAGCAACAATAAACTCAATTCCTAAACCTACTACGTAAGAGACAACGATTTTAGGTAATACACAAGCCAAACCATAGGCAACAATGCTACCAATTTCCATCTCTTGACCAGTTACCAAGAAGTGTTGGTAACCTACATTGTAAATACCGAACAATAAAGCCGGCATCAAAGCTATAACGACCATCGACATCACACGCTTTGAATCTATACAGTCGTGGATGTGTGCTCCCCTCTTTGCCGTAGTATCAGGAACGAACAGAAAAGATTCGAATCCTTCAAAAACGGAGCGGAACATCGCCAGCTTGCCACCCTCCTCAAAAGATGGCTTCACTTTGTCGAGAAAATTCCTTAACGCTTTCAATTTATTTATTTTTTTTGTTATTATTTCTTTTTAAAACAAGGTGTTTATGCCAACTCCTTGCGAATATAATCCAGACCCTCACGGACTATGCGCTGTGTCTCTATTTTTGAGGTGCATACAAATTCGCAAAGAGCAAAATCTTCAGGAGCAACCTCGTAAATACCTAACTGCTCCATCTTATCAATATCTTTAGCAAGAATTGCCTTTATCAGAAACTCAGGCAAAATATCCATCGGAAATACCTTGTCATATTCACCAGACATGATAAATGCTCTTTCGCCTCCGTTCAAGTTAGTATCCAATGCATATTCTTTGTTGCTACCCATCAACCATGAGAAGTAAGTATGGTTAACACTGAACTTCTTTAAGCGTGGCATGATCCAACCC
Organism: Paludibacteraceae bacterium; assembly: GCA_023227695.1. Lineage (GTDB taxonomy): Bacteria > Bacteroidota > Bacteroidia > Bacteroidales > Paludibacteraceae > RGIG10190. Next base: position 1,604 of record JALNVE010000070.1, on the reverse strand, counting down.
AAAAATTCCGAAGTATTTCCTTCTGGAATAACACAGATCTGTGTGTCGTAAGCACCAAGGAATCCGTCTGCTGAAATCTGACGACCAGAAAGCGGATTACCGCTGATATATCTTAAAGGAGTAGTCTCAACAACATTTCCTTTTACAATATTTAAAATCTGAGCTCCGTAAACTGTTCTATAGTAAGCAGGATGCTTAACCGAGCTACCATCCAAAACTATGACCTTTGAGAAATCATAAGTGCCCTTTTTCATGGCGGTTCCAATTGTCACAACATCCTGTGGATTGATGGTCCATACAGACTCACCCTTGTTTATTGGATCTATATGATGGATCTGAACACCAACGTTACCTGTTGGATGAGGACCATCGAACTCATGAATCTCAACACCAGTTAGGCTCTTGTATATTTTTGATGCGCTCTCAACGTTAACACCTATATTAATTTTTCCATTTGCAAGCTTAGCCAAAGCATCAACACCCAACTGGAACTCTTCATTCTTGCCTTGGATAACGAAATCGTAATCTGGAGCTAGAGGAGCTGTATCAAAACCAGAAATGAAGATTGCTTTGGGTTTCTCATTAGGATTTGCTACAATGTCGTATGGACGTTGTTTAATGAATGGCCAAAAACCAGAAGACAATAATAGCTCTTTGACCTTTTCACTTGTCATACTAGAAGGATTTACCTTTTGAAATGATTCTGACTCAAACTTACCGTCAGATTGGATACGGATATCCAAAACTTTTCGCTTATCACCCCTATTTACGGCAAGTATTGTACCGCTGACAGGAGACACGAATTTCATTTCAGGATTTGCCTTGTCATAAAATAACACACTACCAGCTTTCACGGCATCGCCATCTTTGACAATAACTTTTGGCTTAATTCCTTGAAAATCGTCAGGTCGAACAGAAAATAAAGTGGCAGGTTCAGATTTGCCGAAAACCTCCTCCGACTTACCTTTCAATTTTATGTCCAAGCCTCGTTTAATCCTAATTACCTCAGCCATAATGAATTATAAATTATATTTGAAATTTCTCCACAAAATTACAATTTTAAGAGCTAAAACACAATAATTTATCGATATTTATCTTGTTAAACAAAAAGTAATTGATTCTGCTATTTTTTCATGACACATTGAACAAAATTGAAACCATTTTATTTCTTTCTGTCATAAACATTGACGCAAGAAAACAACAGGTAAAAATGAATCAAGAAGAATAGTTTATAGACAATTACCAACCACTAATCGATAGTAATTTTTTTTGTCAACTAAATCCAGAAATAAGGGTTCTTATGATGAATGGTACAGACATGCATTTTGGACTATTTTTTTGGCGTAAGTTACGTCTATTTTATGACCGCCTTAGATACATTTCAGTTCAGTCCAAGACAAGGAAGAAAAACTTTTGCAAATCACAAAAGCAGTCTAAATGTGACAATACACCTTGCGACGATTCCGTACTACAGCGGCTTCTTTTGGATCAGCGGATAGGTGGGGTTGGTATAGCGACAAGAATATTCCCCAAAATTCATGAATAGCATTATCTTTGCGGAATGAAAACAGATCAACTATTAAGAGAGATATTGCCAAGCGTAA
>JALNVE010000069.1 GCA_023227695.1 Paludibacteraceae bacterium | reverse complement strand
TCAAAATATTTCGAAGGACAATTCTAAATAAATTTTCAATTCACAGATTATAAGTTTTGTAAAAGAGTAAGATTATGTATAAATATAAAATAAATAGCAGAACCATCTTGGGCGACTTACACACGCCAGTAAGCACCTATTTGAAATTGAGAGATCTTTATCCTCAGAGTGCATTGATGGAAAGTTCTGATTATCATGGAAGTGAGAATAACCGTTCTTTCATCGGTATTGATCCAATAGCAAACATCTCTATTGGCCACGGATTGGTTGAGACCTCTTTCCCAAATAGAGAGAAAACAACCCGTGCCATCGATTCTAATTACCGTGTAGACATGGCTATCAATGATTTTATCAAACAATTCGATGTTGATGGTGAATACAAAAAATACTGCGGTTTCTATGGATATACAACTTTCAATGCTGTACGCTATTTCGAAAACATTCCTGTAAAGGATAGCAAGGCAGAGAAGAATGATGCGCCTGATATGTGTTACATCTTCTATAAATACATCATCGTTTTCAACGATTTTAAACATGAGATGCTTCTTCTCGAACTTTTGGAAGACGGAGAAGTGAGCCAGATGGACAAGATTGAGGCTAAAATCAGTGGAAACAATTTCTCTATCTATAACTTCAGTGCAGTAGGTGAGACAACAAGTACATTGACAGACGAAGAGCACAAGGCAAATATACGTAAGGGTATTGCTCACTGCTTGAGAGGCGATGTTTTCCAAATCGTTTTGTCAAGGCGTTTTATCCAGAAGTTTAAGGGTGATGATTTCAAAGTTTACCGTGCATTACGTAGCATTAACCCTTCTCCCTATTTGTTCTATTTTGATTTCGGTGGTTACCGCATCTTCGGTTCTTCTCCTGAAACTCATTGCAAGATTGAGAATGGTCGTGCTTACATCGACCCAATCGCAGGAACAACAAGGCGTTCAGGAAATAAGGAGGAAGATGAGCGTTTGGCTGCCGATCTTTTGGCCAATCCAAAGGAGAATGCAGAGCATGTAATGTTGGTCGATTTGGCCCGTAACGATTTGAGCCGTAACTGTTCACATGTAAAGGTTGATTTCTACAAAGAGGCTCAGTATTACAGCCATGTAATTCACTTGGTAAGCCGTGTGAGCGGAGATTTGAAAAAGGATGCTGATCCAATCAAGACATTCATCGACACATTCCCAGCAGGAACATTGAGCGGAGCTCCAAAGGTAAGAGCTATGCAGTTGATCAGTGAGATTGAACCTCACAACCGTGGTGCATACGGAGGCTGCATCGGTTTCATCGGAATAAACGGTACGTTGAACCAGGCTATCACCATCAGAACATTTGTAAGTCGTAACAATGAGTTGTGGTTCCAGGCAGGCGGCGGAATCGTTGCCAAAGGAAATGAAGAGTATGAACTTCAAGAGGTGAACAACAAATTGGGAGCATTAAAGAAAGCCATCGTAATGGCAGAAAACATGTGATTTACATTTAATACTGGATTTTATGAAAACGATAATTATAGATAACTACGATTCTTTCACATACAATTTGAAACAGCTTTTTGAGGAGCTTGGAGTAGAGGTGGAGGTTGTTCGTAACGATTGTTTTAAAATGGATTATTTAGAGGGTTTTGACAACATTGTTTTGTCGCCAGGCCCTGGAATTCCTTCAGAAGCAGGACTCCTTCTTGATGTGATCAAGACTTACGCAGGTAAGAAACCGATTCTAGGCGTTTGCTTAGGTCATCAAGCAATCGGAGAGGCTTTCGGAAGCGGATTGGTAAACTTGAGTGATGTGTTTCATGGTGTTCAGACACCAATCGACATTGTAGCCGAAGATTCCATCTTCAAAGGATTGCCAAAGGAAATCAAGGTAGGACGATACCACTCATGGGTGATTGATTCCAACCGTCTCTCTCCTGATTTGGAGGTGACAGCCTTGAGCAAGGAGGGTCAGATTATGGCAGTTCGTCATAAGAAATATGATATCCACGGCATCCAGTTTCATCCAGAATCAGTTCTTACTCCGGATGGAATGCAGTTAGTGAAGAATTTCTTGAAGAATTAATCTGTTTTACGTAAAAAAAGAAGAGTTATGAAAGCAATATTAGAAAAGTTGTTCAATCATGAAGAGTTAACACGCCAAGAGGCTCATGATTTATTGATTAACGTAGCAAAAAATATATATAACGAAGATCAGATAGCGGCACTTTTGACTGTTTATCGAATGAGAAAGATTACAGTAAATGAGCTGATTGGATTTCAGGAGGCTCTTTTGTCGACCCGTGTTAAGGTCAATTTTGACGCTTACAAACCTATCGATATCGTAGGTACGGGAGGTGACGGAAAGAATACCTTCAATATTTCAACTTGTTCTTGCTTTGTTATAGCAGGTGCAGGTTATAAAGTGGCTAAGCACGGTAACTACGCAGCAACCTCTGTCAGTGGTGCTAGTAATGTGATTGAACTCCACGGAGTGAAGTTCACCAACGATCAGGATAAGTTGACACGTTCTATCGAAGAGTCTGGAATGGCTTACATGCACGCACCTTTGTTTACTCCAGCCATGAAGACAGTTGCTCCTGTTCGTAAGGCTCTTCATTTCAAGAACATCTTCAATCTTCTTGGCCCATTGGTAAACCCATGTAGACCCGCTTACCAGTTGCTTGGTACGGCAGATTTGGAACAGTTTAGACTATATACTAATGTATATCAGACTATCAACATCGGTTATGGTGTGGTGCATAGCTTAGAGGGTTACGATGAGATCTCTTTGACAAGCGATTTCAAGGTAGCGACTAACAATTCGGAGAATATCTATTCTCCAGAAACACTTGGATTCAAGAAAATTGCTCAGTCAGAAATTTTCGGTGGTGAGACTACTGAAGGTGCTAAACAGATTTTCGATAACGTTCTTTCCAACTGCGCAACAGAGGCTCAGAAGAATTGCGTGCTGATCAATTCTGCTTTTGCTATCAGAACCATCAACGACAATAAGAGCGTTGAAGAGTGCATCGCTGAGGCCCGTGAGTCTTTGGAGAGCGGAAAAGCAATGGGTGTTTTGAAGAAGTTTATTGCTTTAAATTCATAAAAGATGACAATACTGGATGAAATATTGGCAAATAAAAGACAAGAGTTGCCTTTCTTGAAGGAGAAATTCCCTTTGGAGTCTCTTCAAAAGAAGGCCAACTACAGCCGTACTTGTTTGTCGCTAAAATCTAGCTTACAAGTTTCCGATTCGGGTATCATATCTGAATTCAAGCGTAAGTCACCTTCCAAAGGCTTTATAAAGGAACATGCCGATGTTTTGGACATTGTGCCGGGCTATGCAGCAAATGGTGCAAGTGGCATTTCCATCTTGATGGACACTCGTTATTTTGGAGGAGGTTTCCAAGATATGGAATGTGCGCGTCCGAAGGTCAATGTACCTCTTCTCTTTAAGGAGTTTGTGGTAGATGAGTACCAGCTTCATTTGGCAAAATCATCTGGTGCCGACGTTGTGCTGTTGATAGCTTCTGCCTTGACTGAGGATGAATGTTCGCATCTTGCAAGCGTAGCAAAGTCGTTGGGTTTGGAGACGCTTCTGGAGCTTCATGAACAGGATGAGGTGAAATATATCCAGCCAAATGTCGATATGGTGGGCATCAACAACCGTAACTTGAAGACGTTTGAGGTCGATTTGGATGCTTCCATTCGCTTGTGTCACAGCATTCCAGACAGCTATCTGAAAATCTCGGAGAGCGGAATCTCTTCTCCCGATACCGTAAAGAGGCTTCGCAAGGAGGGCTTCAGAGGATTCTTGATGGGCGAGAACTTTATGAAGGAGGAGAATCCTCCATTGGCTTTGGCTAAGTTTATAGATAAGGTGTTGGATAAATAATCAGGTATACGGATGAATTCTTTATTTGAAAACGAGTCAGGTAACCTTAAGATTAAGGTTTGCGGAATGAGAGATGAGCAGAATATTGCCGATGTGATAAGTCTGAGTCCCGATTTTATGGGTCTGATCTTTTATCCGAAATCGAAGAGGTATGTTGGAGATTTTCCGTTGTCTTATCTTTGCAACAACTATTCTCCTGTCAAGAAGGTGGGTGTCTTCGTTAATGAGTCGATTGAGTCGATTTTGGAAAAGTATGAGGCTTTTCATTTGGACATTGTTCAATTGCATGGAAATGAGTCGGCCGAGTATTGCCAAACATTAAAAGATAAAGGCATTCCGATAGTGAAGGCTTTTGGAATTTCAGAACCGGCTGATTTGGATAAGTGCGAAGCTTACGCATCCGTTTGTGATGCCTTTCTTTTCGATACGAAGAGTGCGGGCTACGGAGGTGCCGGCGTGAAGTTTGATTGGCATATCCTCGACAGTTATAAGCAGGAGGTACCTTTCTTATTGAGTGGCGGTATCTCTGAAGACGATGTGGAGACGATCGCTGCTCTTCATCACCCTTTCCTTAGAGGTGTAGATTTAAACAGCTGTTTTGAGTTGGCTCCAGCCTTTAAAGACGTTGATCGCTTGAGACGGATGATAGAAAAAATTAGAAAATAACGCATTAATAATTAATGATATGGATAGAATTAAAAGATTGTTCGATTCTAAGAAGAACGAAAAAATATTGTCAGTTTATTTTACAGCAGGCTTCCCCAAAAAAGATAGTACAGTAGATGTCATTAAGGCTTTGTCTGACGGTGGCGTAGATATGATTGAAATCGGAATCCCATTTTCAGATCCTATGGCAGATGGACCCGTTATTCAGCAAAGTAGCCAAAAGGCTTTGGACAACGGCATGACTCAGAATCTTCTTTTTGAGCAGTTGAAAGACATCCGTAAGGTGACCGACATTCCTTTGATTCTGATGGGTTACATCAACACAGCTATGCAGTTTGGTTTTGAAAATCTTTGCAAAAAGGCTGTTGAGGTTGGCATCGACGGATTTATCATTCCTGATATTCCTTTGGAAGAGTATAGTAGTCAATACAAACCTATCGTTGAAAAATATGGTTTGAAGTTTATTCTTCTGATCACTCCCGAGACACCAGAGGAGCGTATCCGTAAGATTGATTCTGCCAGTTCAGGTTTTATTTATATGGTCTCTTCTGCCTCTACAACTGGTGCTCAGAATAGTTTTAGCGAAGATAAACAGCGCTATTTCAAGAAGATAGCTGATATGAATTTAAAGAACCCTACATTGGTTGGATTTGGTGTTTCAAACAAGGCTACTTTTGATGCTGCCTGCGAACATTCACGAGGTGCGATTATCGGTAGTGCTTTCATCCGTGCATTGGAAGAGCAACCAACCGTACAAGATGCGGTTAAAAGTTTGATTTCTAAGCTGTAATTAGATATATTTCTTTTGTCGTAGGTGTCTGTCTTTCGATGGATGCCTACGTTTTTTTATGTCTATACTTCAGCCAAAAGTGACAAATTTATTCACTTTTGGCTGAAGTATAGCTCCATTTTGTAGCCAAATTTGAACACATTCTCTTTCTGACTATTCCACAAGATAGACTTTATGGACTTTTTTTCATCTCGCATACTTTATTTTCTTAAATTTGTAGGTATTACAATTATTTCCTTGAATTAAGCAATAGAAATTTATTTTTGATGGTTGTTTTTATTAATACGAAAGAAAATATTGGTTTCAATAGTAAGAAAATCAATAAATTGAATTTTAAGATAGCGATGATGCTATTTGTCTTATTGCTATTTCCTTCTTGTTTGAATCATGCGAATAGAGAAATAGCTAATTTGCCACAGGAACCAGATTATTCGGATTCATCGAATTGGTTCTCTGATGGGAAAAAACATAAGAAGTTTAAGGCTGATATATTTTATGTCTACCCAACAGTGGTGAAGGGAGGCCCTTCTAATGAGATAGCAGATGTCACTGATAAGGAACATCGCGATAATGCATTTGTTAATCAGATGTTTAATTATAAATTGTATACTGGTTATAACTTTTTTGCACCTTATTATAGGCAGATGACTTTTAGTGTTTATCAAAATGATTATGCTGATGATTATGTCAAGTTTTCTGCTGGTGATGTAAAGCGCGCTTTCAACTATTACATGGAGAATTTCAATCATGATCGTCCGTTCGTGTTGGTGGGTCATAGTCAGGGCTCTCAGATGATTGTTGAGCTTTTAAAGACAAGAATGACGCCAGAACAGAGAAAACGGATGGTGGCTGCTTATTGCATCGGTTGGAAGATAACTCAAACAGAATTGAATAAATATTCAGAAGAATTGCAACCCGCTCAAGGTGCTACGGATTTAGGAAAGGTTATTGTATTCAATTCGGTTACAGATATTAATTCTATTTGCCCTATAATGTGGGACAATGCTGTAGGAATCAATCCGATAACATGGACTACAGACACCACTTATGCAGACTCAGCCCAATACCTTGGAATTGCCGAATATGACAGAAAAAATCAGACAGTTTCCATTCGTAAAACTGCCATGGGTGCACGTTTGATGAACCATTTCATGGTATGTGATGGGATAGACCCTGCTATTTGTTATCAGGAGGAGATGAAAACGGAGTTTCCTTTAGGGAATCTTCATTTTGTAGAATCCCGTCTTTTCGGAGGGAATATCAAGCAAAATATGAAGGATAGGGTAGCGGCTTATTTCGAAGCTGCCAAAATGGAGTAAGTGTATTCTAGGTTTTTTGTGCTCCGAGTATATTTTCTTAATTTTGCGAAAAATAAATATTCAAAATAATGATAGAGATAATTCCTGCCATTGATATTATAGACGGTAAGTGTGTACGCTTGTCGCAAGGTGATTACGACCAGAAGAAGGTTTATAATGAAAATCCGTCAGAGGTTGCTAAAATGTTTGAGGATGTGGGCATTAAACGTCTCCATCTTGTTGATTTGGATGGTGCTAAGGCAAAACACATTGTCAATCATAAGGTGTTGGAGAAGATTGCGACGACGACTTCCCTTACCATTGATTTCGGTGGCGGATTGAAAAGTGATGATGATCTCCGTATTGCTTTCGAGTGTGGAGCAAAGATGATTACAGGCGGAAGTATTGCCGTGAAGAGTCCGGATGTGTTCCGTTCTTGGATTGACAAGTTTGGATCAGAGCGTATCATTTTGGGTGCCGATGTGAAGAACGAGAAGATTGCCGTAAGCGGATGGTTGGAGACGACCGATGCCGATTTGTTACCGTTTGTACGTTCTTATAAAGAGGCTGGAATTGATAAGGTTATCTGTACTGATATCAGCAAAGACGGAATGTTGCAGGGTCCATCTACTGAGCTTTATAAGAAAATTTTGGCAGACATGCCTGATCTGTATCTTATTGCCAGTGGAGGCGTAAGCTCAATGAAGGATATCGAAGATCTTCAGGAGGCAGGTGTGCCTGCAGTGATTACCGGAAAGGCCATTTACGAGGGTAAGATAAAAATGAAGGATTTGGCTGATTTTTTGCGCTGAAATTTGTAAATTTGCATTTCTATAAAAACCAATAATTTATGCAGATGAATTTGGATTTCGATAAGTTGGGAGGTCTTATTCCTGCCGTCATTCAAGACAATGTGACAGGTAAGGTTCTTATGCTTGGTTTCATGAACGAGGAGTCTTATCGCAAGACATTGGAGATTGGTAAAGTTACCTTTTTCAGTCGTTCAAGACAGAAACTTTGGACAAAGGGTGAGACAAGTGGTAATTTTTTGCACGTGGTCTCTATGGCCGACGATTGTGACCATGACACTCTTTTGATAAAGGTAAATCCAATTGGTCCTGTATGTCATAAAGGTACCGATACTTGTTGGGCAGAGGAAAACAATGCAGATTTTTCTCCCCTTTCTTTTATAGAAAAAGCAGTTTTGGATAAAGCGTCATTGAAGAAGGCAGAGAGTGCAAAGACAGAAAAATTGCAGGAGTTTGCAGACCATTTGGAGACCATGATGAAAAGTCTCGCTTCTGATGGTTTGGAAATCAAGGATGTGGTTGAATGCCTATCTCATAAATATATCCAAAGGAAAAAATAAAGTCGATGGACGATCTATTAGTCGAGTATAAAAATGTATTTGTCAACCAGGAGGAACAACCGGTGTTGAAAGACGTGAACCTTGAGGTTCGTGTCAAAGACTTCGTCTATTTATACGGAAAGGTTGGCAGTGGTAAAAGTACATTTCTGAAATCCATTTACAGTGAGGTGCCGATTGTTTCAGGATCGGCTCGTGTGCTTGATTATGATATGACCCAGATCAAGAAGAGGCAGGTGCCTTATTTGAGGAGACGAATCGGTATCGTTTTTCAGGACTTCCAACTGTTGATGGACAGAAGCGTGTACGAGAACCTACGTTTTGTGTTGAAGGCTACTACTAAGAAAAACAAAAACGAAATTGATGTTCGTATTTCCGAAGTGCTTCGTTATGTAGGCATGGCCAACAAAGGATACAAGATGCCTCATGAACTTTCAGGAGGAGAGCAACAACGTATCGTTATCGCTAGAGCTTTGTTGAACGAGCCAAAGCTTCTTTTGGCCGATGAGCCAACCGGAAATTTGGATATGGAGACGGCTGATGAGTTGATGAAACTTATCTATAAAATATCTCAGGATGGTAATGCTGTTATCATGGCTACACACAATTTGTTTTGGCAGAACGCTTATCCAGGTCGTGTGATTCGTTGTGAAGAGGAGACTCTAGAAGAGATCAAGTCTGAAGAGACTTTTGATGATGATAATTTAACTTGTGAAATTTAATAAATATTTAGGATGAAGGTAATTGATTTGATAAACAACAGTAAATCAACCGCATTTTCTTTCGAAATACTACCCCCATTGAAGGGCAACTCTATTGATATGGTTTACAAGACCATTGATCTGTTACGTGAGTTTGACCCTAAATACATCAATATAACTACACATCGTAGTCAGATGGTCTATAAGACGATGCCAAATGGATTGTATCAGTTCGTGGCAGAGAGACATCGTCCAGGCACGGTTGCCGTGGCTGCTGCCATCAAAAATAAATATAAGATCAATGTCGTTCCTCATATTCTTTGCAGTGGATTCTCAAAAGAGGAGACGGAGTATGTGTTGATAGATTTGGATTTCTTGGGGATCCACGATCTTCTTTTGTTAAGAGGCGACAAGGCTGTTCAGGATAAGAGTTTCACTCCAACTGCAAACGGTTATGCGCATGCTTCCGAACTTCAGAAACAGATCAACCAATTTAACGAAGGTTTCTTCATTGACGGAACAGCTCAATTGCAGAAGAAGAACACGATGTTCTCATATGGAGTTGCAGGTTATCCTGAAAAACATGATGAGGCTCCTAATCTGGACTCAGACATCTATTGGTTGAAACAGAAGGTTGAGAACGGTGCCGATTATGTGGTTACGCAGATGTTTTTCGACAACCAAAAATACTTCGACTTCGTAGCACGTTGTCGTCAGGAGGGTATCACAGTTCCAATTATTCCAGGATTGAAACCAATCACATTTATGAATCAGTTGACTGTTTTGCCAAAGATTTTCCACGTCGATATTCCCGAGGATTTTGCAGTTGAATTACGTAAATGTAAGTCAGACGAGGAGGCTCGTATCGTAGGAGTTGAGTGGTGTGCAAAACAGACTCAGGAATTAATTAAACAGGGTGTTCCTAGCATCCACTTCTATTCAATGATGGCAGCTAAGAGCGTCAAGGAAGTAGTTCAAAAGGCATATTAAGAGTCAAGTCTTAGATTAAAATCTATACTTTTTAGAATTATGAAAAGTATATAATTCATCTTTGATTTAACTAAATATCTGATTTTATGGGTTCTTTCTTAATTTTATTATTTTTTCTTTTCATATTTCTCCTGGTTGTTGTGCTGAGTGTTGTTAGCCATGTGTTAGGAGGTGTGTTTAGATTGTTAGGATTCGGTAGATCACAAAATGCTTATTCATCTAACAATAAGGGTGGGCAAGGAAATGATTCCGAGTCTAATTTCGATGTGTCTCGTTCGGAGGTAGGAACTAAACGTATGAAGGTCTTTAAAGAAAAGGCGGAGAGCGTTGAGTTTGTCGAAGAGAAGGAATAAGTCTATTGATTTTAGAAAAAGAATACATTAAAAAATAAAACAATGAGCAAAAAAGTATTATTGATGATCCTCGATGGTTGGGGATTTGGAAACAAAGGTAAGGCAGATGTTATTGCATCAACTCCAACTCCATATTGGGATTCTTTGTTGAAGAACTATCCTTATTCTCAACTTCAAGCTTCTGGCGAATATGTTGGATTGCCAGACGGACAGATGGGTAACTCAGAGGTAGGTCACTTGAATATCGGTGCAGGTCGTGTTGTTTACCAAGACTTGGTAAAGATCAACAGAGCTTGTAAAGACAACTCTATCATGGAGAACCCTGAGATCAAGAGCGCTTTCTCTTATGCAAAGGAGAAGGGAAAAAGCATCCATTTCATGGGATTGACTTCTAATGGTGGTGTACACAGCTCACTTGATCATTTATATAAATTGTGCGATATAGCTAAGGCTTACGGACTTGAAAATACATTTATCCATTGCTTCATGGATGGTCGTGATACTGACCCTAAGAGCGGCAAGGGATTCATCGAGGAGGTACAGGCTCATACTGCAAAATCTGCAGGTAAGATCGCTTCTATCATCGGTCGTTTCTATGCTATGGACCGTGATAAACGTTGGGAGCGTGTGAAAGAGGCTTATGATTTGATAGTAAACGGAAAAGGAAAGCAGGCAACTGATATGGTTAAGGCTATGCAAGAGTCTTACGATGAAGGCGTAACTGATGAGTTCATTAAGCCTATCATTAACTCAGCATTCGACGGAACCATCAAAGAAGGTGATGTTGTTATCTTCTTCAACTACCGTAACGACCGTGCTAAGGAGTTGACAGTTGTTTTGACTCAGAAAGATATGCCTGAGGCTGGTATGCAAACAATCAAGGGTCTTCAGTACTACTGTATGACTCCATACGATGCATCATTTACCGGTGTTCATATCCTTTTCCCTAAAGAGAACGTAGTCAATACTTTGGCTGAGTACTTAAGCAACAAGGGCTTGAAACAATTACATACAGCTGAGACTGAGAAGTTTGCACACGTAACCTTCTTCTTGAATGGTGGTCGTGAGGCTGAATTCCCTGGTGAGGATCGTATCTTGGTTCCTTCTCCTAAGGTTGCTACTTACGACTTGAAACCGGAGATGAGCGCATACGAGGTTAAGGATAAATTGGTTGATGCAATCGGTACTAAGAAATACGATTTCATCGTAGTTAACTTTGCTAACGGTGATATGGTTGGTCACACTGGCATTTACTCTGCAATTGAGAAGGCTGTTATTGCTATCGATAATTGTGTGGATAATGTAGTTGAGGCTGCTAAGGCTAACGATTATGAGACAATCATTATTGCTGACCACGGAAATGCAGATAACGCAATCAACCAAGACGGAACTCCAAATACTGCACACTCTTTGAATCCTGTTCCATTCGTTTATGTAAGCGAGAACAAGAATGCAAAGGTTAAGGATGGTAAGTTGGCCGACGTTGCTCCTTCAATTCTTTGTTTGCTCGGTCTTGAGCAACCTAAAGAAATGACAGGTGAATGTTTGATTTCAAAGTAAAAATCGAAAGATTTTAATATAAGAAAAGGAGGGTGCATGAATTTGCATCCTCCTTTTCTGTTTTTCAGAATGTTGTTTTTTTTATCAAGAGTAAACCCTTTGGGTATCTCAAATTCGACCTATGGGT
>JALNVE010000068.1 GCA_023227695.1 Paludibacteraceae bacterium | reverse complement strand
TCTTACTACCGCAAGCTTAAAGCTCATCGGGTAGTCTTTTTGTGAACGTCTAACGTACTGTCTTTCTTTTCCTTTCATATTCGTTACTTTTTTGTTGTAACGCTATTTCAGGACGTGACATACCATAAAAAAAGGCTGCGTGATTGACGCAGCCTTTTTTTATGGATCCTATACGAGTCGAAGTTGCAAAGCAACCAATTATTTCACTTCAATATCTTCTCCATCATCATTCGGAGCTCATCGTTTGGTTCAATACCTTTGGTCATCATGAAATTCAGATCCTTATCCAAAAGCATAAATGAAGGGACATTCTTCAAATCAAAAGCTATCTTAACCAAATCAGGCTGTCCGGCAGATAAGAAGATCATCTTTTTATTCGGATAAAGAGAAGCCATTCTCTTTACTGTTTTCTGATCGTCAAACAAGAAAAGATTCACCACCACTAACTCGTTCTTATAAGTATCGCTGAAGCGTTGAAGGACATCCAAATCTCTCTTTGTACGGTCAATCTGACTGTTACAGAAGTTGACATAAATGAACTTACCTTTAAAATCTGATAAGTTACTCGCCTTTCCATTCTCATCCAAACCTACAAAATCGGGTGCAGGAGAACCAATCATATTGATGGAAACCTTTGTAACCACATCAGCTAAAAGATCTCTGTTTTGCTCTGACAATACACCGCCACCCAACTTACGAAGCATCTCTATCACATCGAAACGGTCATACAAACCTGAATTGACAAGATCATACATCAACTTGATAGCCGCCAACTCCTTCAAGTTTGAATCGGTAATACCGTAACGGTTCGTCAATAAAGCAAAGAACAATTTGACATTCTGAGTCTTTATGATATTATCAAACAGAAGATTCTCCTCTCTTTCTCCTCTCTCCCTTTTGATAAAATCTTCAAACAAATTGTTGAAGAGATCCCAAAATGCGGGATTAGTAACATCAGCACCCATTCTATTGAGACCATAAATCAATGTATCAACAGGATTTTTAGGCGACATAGACATAAGTAACAGATATCGATATTCTTTAAACTGGAATTGAAAATCATCATCCAAATCGACGAAGATACGTCGCAAATCAGCTATAGATTTCTTGATAGAATCAGGTTCTGTGCCGTAAGTGATATGCTTCATCGTATAATAATCAAAAGCATCCTCAAACTCCATCATCTGATAGTTGAATTCACTTTTATCTCCATTCTTAAAATCAAGAAGATAATCGGCAGGTTCAAAATAAGGATCTAATTTCTTAGCTAAATTTCGCTCTACATAAGGAGGCAAAGAAATGTTGTAGCTCTTTCCTGGCTGCAAATAGATAAAGCCTCGCGAAAGTTCCATCGGAATAAAAGCCTCTGTAACTGAATACAGATTAACCGAAAATGAAAACGCACCAGATGTATCAACAGTTGTTTCACCCAAGACACGTGTTCCATTCACAATTTTGTCCGTATAAGTTAACAACTGTATCTTCTTGCCAGCATAATCTCTAGCTACACCTTGAATATTCGTCACCTCTGCATAAAACAAAGTGCTCTGAACTAGGAAAAAGAATAACAACAATAATTGTCTCATGTATACCAAACCTTTTAAAGGATAATATGCAAATATATGATATTTAGAGTAACGAAGAGAGAACAAATAAAATATTTGCATTCCCATTTTGAAAAAATTATAACTAATTGCTCTGATCACAGTTTATCACATATATAATAAGAGCGTTTACTTGTCCAATCTGTCAAAGATTTGTATAGTCTCAACTTGTATGAGAATCAAAAAATTACGAAATTTGCACTTCTAAATAAAGATGCGGATTTAAACCGCACCAACCACAAATTTCATTGACAATGAATTTCAAGTTTGACGTTATTGTAATAGGTGCAGGACATGCCGGTTGCGAAGCCGCCGCTGCCGCCGCCAATTTAGGTTCAAAGACCCTTCTCATCACCATGGACATGCATAAAATTGCACAGATGAGTTGCAATCCTGCTATCGGAGGAATTGCAAAAGGTCAAATTGTGCGCGAGATTGACGCCCTTGGCGGTTTCTGCGGAATCGTTACAGACATGACCGCCATACAATACCGAATGCTGAACCGTTCGAAAGGTCCTGCTATGTGGAGTCCACGTTCGCAGGCCGACCGTCAGAAGTTCAGCGAGAAATGGCGTAGTATACTTGAAAACACTGATAATCTTAGCATTTGGCAGGATTTTGCCACTGAATTTATAGTTAAAGAGGGTGCCGTTGCTGGCGTTAAAGTTGCAATGGGAGCAACCTTCGAGGCAAAGAGCGTTGTTATTACAGCTGGTACTTTCCTTTCCGGACTTATGCACTACGGACGGGTACAGATCCATGGCGGACGTATTTCCGAGCCTGCATCTTACGGATTAACCGAGCAACTTAACAGCCTCGGCATTACGAGCGGAAGAATGAAGACAGGAACACCAGTCAGACTAGACGGCCGCACGATCGACTTCTCCGTGATGAATATTCAGGACGGCGAGAACGACTTCCATAAGTTCTCTTACCTTGATTTCAAACCACGTCCGCTTCAGCAAAGGAACTGCTTCATCACTTACACGAATGAGCAGACGCACGACATACTTCGACAAGGATTGCCAGACTCACCTCTGTACAACGGTCAGATTAAAAGTATCGGTCCCCGTTACTGCCCAAGTATCGAGACAAAGATCGTAACCTTTGCCGACAAAACACAACATCAGTTATTCATAGAGCCTGAGGGCGAAACTACTCAAGAATACTACTTGAACGGTTTCTCATCTTCATTGCCTCTAGAGATCCAGGTAAATGCCTTAAAGACGGTCAAAGGACTCGAAAATGTCCAGATTTATCGTCCAGGTTACGCCATCGAATACGATTACTTTGATCCAACCCAATTGAAACACAATTTGGAGTCGAAAATCATCAACAACCTTTTCTTCGCCGGACAAGTGAACGGAACGACAGGTTACGAAGAGGCTGGCGGACAAGGTATCATGGCGGGCATCAACGCCCACATCAACTGCCACGGCGGAGAGCCGTTTGTCTTAGCGCGCGACGAATCCTACATCGGTGTTCTTATCGATGATTTGGTTACCAAGGGCGTGGATGAGCCATACCGTATGTTCACTTCACGTGCCGAGTACAGAATCTTGTTAAGACAAGACGATGCCGATGCCCGTTTGACCGAAAAATCATACAACATCGGACTTGCACGCAAGGATCGTTTGGAGTTGTACCTTGAGAAAAAAGCTCATATCGATAGACTTATCGAGTTCATCAACAACTACTCTATCAAACCAAGCTATATCAACAGCTATTTGGAAGCTAACGACACCACAGCCCTCACAGAAGGCTGCAAACTTGTCAATCTAGTAAACCGTCCGCAGTTGACGATTGAAGGTCTCTCGACGGCTATTCCAGCCCTTAAATCCGAATTGGAAAAGATTCAGAACAGAAGAGAAGAAATCATTGAGGCTACAGAGATCCAGATTAAATATCGAGGCTATATTGAGCGGGAGACTCAGATTGCCAATAAACTTCACCGTTTGGAGAACATTAAGATTCAGGGCAAGTTTGATTACTCAACAATCCACGCTCTATCTACAGAGGCTAGGCAGAAACTTAACAGAATCAATCCGGAAACAATCGGACAGGCAAGTCGTATTCCTGGCATCTCACCAAGCGATATTAACATTCTTCTTGTGCTAATGGGAAGATAAACTTGACTGTTTTATGTCTAACATTAAACGTTTTAAAAAACGGAGACACAAACAACAATCAACATTTCATATAAAACAAGAGGCTGAATCTTTTTGACTCAGCCTCTCTTTTTTATCGAAAAACAACCAATTGGTTGCTTTTATTAGCTTTTTACTTTTTTCAACTCCATACCATTACTCAAGCGAAGAGTTCCGTTCTCTGGAAAGATTGTAAATTCAATAGGAACTTCCTCATCAGACATCTGCACACTGAATGCACCATTTTTATAACATCCTATATAGGAAGGATCAGACTTATCATTAGAAGATACAAACATCAAGCAATGCTCAGCTGTATCTTTTACAATCTCGAATGTTGTGGAATATTGAGAATTGGAATAAACACCCTCATATTTTTCCATCTCCTGATCAGAAAGATTGATATACTTTTTGAACTCAGGCAATGAATCTTCCTTGTTAAAATAAACAGCCAAAGCATAACCCATAATATCTATCGAAGAAGAGGATGATCCGTTTGAAAAATAGGACACAACCACATTTCTATCTTTATCTGTGAAATAAACCACCTCTGTATTAAAACCATCGATATTTCCTACAACTCCAAGATTAGGATATTCACGATCCAAAGCCTGCATTCCCAATGAGAAACCATCAACCACCTGTTTCATTTTATCTACAGAGGAATCAGAAAGAACCTTTCCATCAAAAAGTTTTGTCAGGAAAAGATTCACCTCTGTTGGTGTTGAAACAATAGAAGCCTCTCCGATAGCGGTTGACAAATCTGTCTCTTTAGCCAAATTCCATCTTGGCAATCTATCATAATAAGAAGATGCCTCGTTGTCTTTGATAGAGATGGATGAACCTACGTAAGTATTCTTTAATCCTAATGGTTTGCAAATCAAGCTGTCCAAAATATCGCTGTAACTCTTACCTTCAATTTTCTCAGCCATCATACCTAACAAAATATAATTACTGGTGGAAAATTGATATTTTTTTCCTGGTTCATCAACCAATCCAAAATCTACTATCTTACGATAAAGATCTTCCTCTGAAATAGGAAGATAATAGTATGTCCAATAAGACAAGTCCATAAGGAGATTGAAAATTCCGCTTCGATGTCTCAACAAATCCTCCACTGTGATACGTGGTGATTTCATTATTTCGGGGAAATAATCGTTCAACTTTGTATCGAGGCTTATTTTCCCACTTTCAACTAGCTTCATGATAATGGTTGCTGTATAGACATCCGTTACAGAACCAATTCTGAATTTTGTCTCTTTATCATTCTTGACATTATCTTCTACATTAGCATAACCAAACGCACGATTGTAGACTTCCTCTCCATCTTGAAAAATGGATATACTACCCATCCAACCTCCGCTTTCATCAATTGAAGAGAATAAGCTATCTAATTTTCTAATTGATTCAGATTCCTTCTTATTGTCCGAATTGCTTGAGCAAGAGGACATAAACATCAGGGCAGCAACACCCAAAAGAAACTTTAAAACTTGTTTAAGTGTAAATGATTTTCTGAACATTACAGCGAAAATTTTCTTTTGTTATAACATAAAACATATTAAAGACAAAAAGAGTGCCGAAAAATCATATTAGGATTCTTCTTTGTAAATCTATTTTTTTAGTTTATCCTTTTTAATTTAAAACATTTGCACTAGATACATAAAAAGGGCTTAATGGTAACTTTCTTGTTTTCAATGACAAATCTATTTTAGAGGAGATTAATTTTTCTAATTAAGGCATAAAAAGAAGAGAAGACATAAAATATCTTCTCTTCTTTTTATTTGTAAATGGCATATTATTTATCCTCTAAGAAAATCTTATTTGCAATAATGTGACCAATCAAACCTACTACCATTAAGATTGCAGCAGTTAACAACGCACCATTACTATTAAACACTGCGAAATAATAAAGTCCTAGAACTAATACACCTATTAATATGAGCACCAAGCCCACATATCTCATTATATGATTCATTTTATAGAAATTTTAATTACCTTTTTATCTTATTGCAAATAACGCGTTTATTTTTCTTTCTATGAAATTTTTTCAACTCTTTTTTATTTCTTAAACAATCTCATAATCTCACCTACCCAAAGAACAATAGATGTAGAAGCAATCATCAAGAGCCAATCCATCGGTTTCAAAGGCACTACGTTGAACATTTGTCCTCCGATGGTAACAATGATAATCTGTCCTATCAGAATGATGAATGCAATCAACAAGAAGCCCTTGCTTTTTGTCATATCTTTAAAGGCTGATTTTTTTGTATAAAATGCCTTCGCATTGAACATATTCCAGAACTGCAACATCACAAATATAGTGAAGAAGAGAGACAATTCATACGGCGACAAACCTTCCGGATTAGAAGTGAAGTTAAATATGTTTGAGAAGAAATCAGACAAATTGAACTGGGTCAACGAAGTTATATCCATGTGTTTGAAGTACTGCAACAAACCAAACAAAACCAACACAAATCCCAAACCAACACTACAAATGGCATGAGCCATCGATTTGGTGATAATAAAGTCAGTTGTCTTACGCGGTTTGTCCTTCATCACTCGCTCAGTAGGAGGCAACGAAGCTAAAGCCATAGCAGCAAATGTATCCATGATCAAGTTCACCCATAGCATCTGAGTTACCGTAATAGGAGATTCAGTTCCCAAGAAAGCACCGATCAGCACAATAAGACAAGCTGCCACATTGATGGTCATCTGGAACAGAATGAAACGCTGAATGTTTTGGTATAGCGAACGTCCCCACATAACCGCACGTGTAATACTGCTGAACGAATTATCCAAAATAGTAATATCACTAGCCTCCTTCGCAACAGATGTGCCGTCGCCCATAGACAAACCTACATGTGCTGCGTTCAAGGCTGGAGCATCGTTGGTTCCATCGCCTGTAACGGCTACGACCTGTCCCTTTTCCTGAAGCAACTTCACCAAACGGGATTTATCCATAGGACGTGCTCTCGACATAATCTTGAGATCTAAGATACGCTCTTTCAACTCTTCGTCAGACAAAGCAGCAAATTCAAGACCTGTCAAATGATTTCTATCGCCATCTTTATCGGTCCACAAACCTATCTGACGGGCAATTTCCTTAGCTGTTCCAGGAGTATCTCCAGTAACGATAATGACGGAAATTCCTGCATCAAGAGACTCTTTCATTGCCATTGGAACATCCTTACGTACAGGATCTGATATGGCTGCGATACCGAGGTATGTAAGGTTTTTTGTCTTCACACGACCTTCTTCAAAAGGAGAATTGTCATCTTCCAACACATAATAGGCAAAGCCTAATGTTCGCATTGCCTGATTCTGGTATGCCAAAAGCTGAGCCTCGATCGCCTTCCGATCCACATCTCCAATCACCTGTTTACAGAGTGACAATACGATTTCGGGAGCACCCTTCACGTAAAGCACCTTCTTACCCAAAGAAGGAGAATTCACAACAGTAGCCATATATTTACGCTCAGTAGAGAAGGTCAACTGCTCCAAGACATCTGCACTCTCCCTGATTGGAAGGTAATTAACCTGATTGTCATTCAACCACAAAAGCAAAGCACCTTCAGTTGGGTTACCCAAAGCACGGACTTTATCTGCTTCTGAAAAATCCAAGTAAGCAGTTGAATTGACAGAGATGCCCTCTCTTATTAGATTGCTCATGGCATCGTCGCCAAGTTTCTGGTCGTCAGACAAGCCGAAGAAATTAGTCTT
Source organism: Paludibacteraceae bacterium (assembly GCA_023227695.1). GTDB lineage: Bacteria > Bacteroidota > Bacteroidia > Bacteroidales > Paludibacteraceae > RGIG10190. The sequence goes on along the minus strand of JALNVE010000068.1, from coordinate 4,282 downwards.
ATAGACACGCATCTGGTTCTGTGTCAACGTTCCTGTCTTATCTGTACATATAAAAGTAGCAGCACCCATCGTCTCGCAGGCGTGCATCTTACGCACCAAGTTATTGGTAGCCAACATACGTTTCATACTCATCGCCAAACTTAGCGTTACGCTCATTGGCAATCCCTCCGGAACAGCTACCACAATAAGGGTAACCGCAATCATCACTGTATTTAAAAGATAACTTCCGAAATGCAACCAGTCGAAAGTCTCAGGCATATCAAAGAAATAGATCAATAGACGGCCTATTATAATCAAGGCAGCGATACAATAGCTCACCTTTGTAATCAAAGAGCCCAAACCATCCAACTGTTTATTAAGCGGTGTCTTTACGCTATCGTCAATCTGAGCAGCAACAAACACTTTACCATATTCAGTAGCATCACCCACACTGAACACACGCATGATTCCATGTCCGTCGATGACGGTTGTACCTCTCATAGCATGGTTAGAAGGATAAGTGGCATCCGGATCAAAACTGGCCTCAACCGTTGTTTTTTTCACAACAGGTTCCCCCGTTAGTGTGGATTCGTTTATCTGTAGCCCTACGGTTTCCAAAAGTTCGCCATCAGCAGGAACCTCCTCACCAGTCTCCAACAGTACGATATCATCTACCACGACGTCCTTCTTTGGCACTTGGTTCACATTTCCGTTGCGAATTACCTTGACAAGAGTATCGTCGTTCACCTGGTTCAAAATATCAAACGCCTTATTGGCCCTCAGCTCAAACCAGAAGCCGACACACGTAGCCAACATCACCGCCACAAAAATACCCAACGGTTCAAGAAAGACGTTTGCACCCTCCTCGCCTGTATAAAATTGATAACATGATATACCGACAGAAAGCAACAATGCTATCAGCAAGATTCTAATGATCGGATCCTTAAACTTTTCAAGAAACTGAGACCAAACTGATTCTTTCTTTGGCGGGGTGAGAATATTGTTGCCATGTTTGGCACGACTTTGCTCTACCTCTTTTTCAGTCAAACCCACAAAGTGGTTTTTCTGTTTGTCAGACATTTCCATTATCAATATTAGTTTTTTGTCTTTATAAAATAAAATCATTGCAAATTAAGCACAAAGATAAAAACAAACATCGAAATTTTCATTTTCTCTCCATACTATTCTTTACGAAAAAAAATGAATTTTTAGAAAACAGGAAAAAACATCCGTTCAAGATAGAAATCATTTCATTTTAATAGCATATGGAGAGAAAAGTAGAAGTGAAGGCAAAACGTTTATAAAACAACAATCGTGCACAAAGAATGTTCACTCTGCGAGGCTGAGTTGAGTGTCTCCTGCCATTCATAATTATTACCCTAAAAAAGACAAAACAGACAAACTAAAACAACTGTCAAAAACATAGTCATCAACTTCTTCGATTACGACATACTGACAAGGCCTGCTCTTCTCCAAAAAAATATATAAGGATCGGATTGGAGAAAGACTAAATAACTTTAAAACAAAGACTTCCAATTTCCATTTTTTAAGTAAAATAACGAAAATTCCGTATATTTGCACCCACTAAAAACTCAAAAACATGAGAAAGGAAAAAAGTGGTAACCGCATTACCTTTGACGATTACATAAAAGCGGTAAAGAAAGCTGACAGGGAGATAGAACTTCAGCAGCATGTAGGATTCCAGTCACGCACAAGAATCCATAAGTCCAAAAAGATTTACAACAGAAAGGAGGGAAAGAAGACAGAATTCGGTTCCTCCTTTTTTTATGCCTACGCATGAAGCAAAATCCATTGAAAAAACAAGGCCACCTTACTTTCGTAAAGCAGCCTTGATAAAGAAATGATATTTAATAACCTATAATAAAATCTTCTGTTCTATTGTGCCTTTTTTTGAAGAAATCACAATTATAAAAACTCCTTTTGTTTTGTTTCCAAGGTCTATTTCCACAGAACTTTCTCCTCCAAACAATTGACTTTTCAGATGCATTCCATTTAAACAGAACACATCAATTCTGTCAACACCAGCCTCATTTTGAACATAAATTTTCCCCTCGTTCACATATATTTTGAATTCATTAGTTAAGGTAGATACGACAGAGACATTCTCTGTTTGGGATTCTGTTGCGTTCATGATAACATCTATAAGTTCTTCGTCATTCCAAGTAAGTGTGGCTCTATTCAGAAGGCCAAAGCTACTTGCATTGTATGGCGTTCCATTATACTGTGACGAAGACACATAATTCTCATAGAAAAAATTATTATCCCATATAAAACAAGGAACACTATAACTTTTTGAATAACCAAAAAAGCACTCGGCCCATTTCACAATCTCAGCTGGGTTATTTCGGCTTGAGCATCCAGTCTCTCCAATATATGCAGCCACTCCCTTCTGTATAAAATAAGAATCGATGGTCTCATACAAAGTTTTAATTTCTCCTTTCATGCTCTCAGAAAAGAGATCGGTAGCACCAGTACTCACATCAGCATTTCCACAGAAATTGTACGGAAGATAGGCATGAACAGAGACTGCCAAACGGTTATTTGCCACATCATTCGGTAATTTATAAGAAGAGACCATACAGCCATCGATAGAAGCATCATATCCTGGACATCCGATGATACGCTCACTGTTGTAGCCTTTGTTTACACCTCTGATGGCATCTACAGCTGTCTGATTAAGTGTGTTTATACATAAAATAGCATCTAAAACCTGCGAAACCGGCGAGCTCTTGATAAACCACCACTCATAAGTATCTCCAACAAGACGAGGCTCGTTCAAACACTCAAAAATAAGGTGCTGGTCATAATCGGCAAACTCCGTTGCTATCTGAGTCCAAAGATCTTTGACATACTCTTTAGATGCTGAAAGTTTCTCTGAACTAGGATAAAAGTTATCATCGTCATGATGCAGATTTATGATCACAAACATACCCTTTCCATAACAGTAGTCGACCACCTCTTTCACCCTTGCCATCCACTGAGCATCTACAGCATAGGTATATTGGCCATTTTGGCTGACATGTTTCGCCCAAGAGACAGGGACTCGAATTGCATTGAATCCGGCAGACTGAACCTTGTCTATCATTGACTGGGTTGTGACCGGATTGCCCCAACTGGTTTCTGCAGACAATCCTGAAGATGCATTAGCATCAAGGCTATTTCCCAAATTCCAGCCTACTCTTATCAGACTTGTAATTTCCATGGCTGTTTTACCAATCAATTTGTCAGACACTTGAGGATCTTCTCCCTGACCACCTTCCTGTGCACCAGAAAAAACTCCTTTTATCGTGATGTATCCTCCATCAGGTACCGCCTTAAACAGAATAGAATCATTAGAAATTGAGAATGCTAAACTTTTCCCATTCTGAGTAACAGAAGTAATCTCTGAATCAGCAACATAGACAGACACCGACAATGGATAATTGTAAAGGTCGTTATCAGAAAGTCCATCCACTAGATTGATAATCCAAGAACCATCCTGCTGAGGTTGAATCTCCTGCAACACGGCAGAATTTGCCTCTCTATGATACTTTATCAGATTGGAGAAAGTAGTAATCCAGACCTTATCCTTATAACTGACCAAAGCATCCAACTGAGTCTCAAAGTTGGTTTGATGAATCTGAGCATAACTGGCATCTGGTACAGATTCGCTGTAGATACTATGATACAAATAATCTATCATACCCCCACCGGAAATAGCCTTTTCGATATATGACTTGAACATCTCAAGACTAACGGAATTATCCATTCCGACGGTACATAGTTTATAGTAATCATCGTCAGATCCAGCAAATCTGTACGTAAAATTGGAGATGCCATAGACGCCACGTGCACCAACAAATCCGTTTGATTTTAGAAAATTGATCACGTTATCGTCATAAGTTCCATACGGATAAGCAAGCGTAGTAACATATGCTCCCGTATTCGTTTCAATAAGATTCTTTGCATCAATCACCTCCGTCTGACAAGAAGAGATTGACATACTATTATGAGTAGATGTATGGTTGCCCAATTCATTGCCATCTGCTACGGCACTTTTCAACGAAGACCAGTCGTATACCATAGAAGTAACTACATTAAATGTAGCATTTATACCACGGCTCTTAAGTGCGGGCACTACAATGGCAGGATGTCCCGAAGTCCAATCATCAAAGGTCAATGCTACAGCGCAACTCTTGTTGTCTTCCCACTTGGCTATACTACCGCCTGCAAGATTTGTCTGAGCACAGATTGTTTGAGAAACGCCCAAACATAAAAGAGAGGTCAACGCAACCACCCCTTT
>JALNVE010000067.1 GCA_023227695.1 Paludibacteraceae bacterium | reverse complement strand
TGTGCTGTTTCATATAGCTCCATCTAATGTGCCTATTAATTTTGCTTTTTCGTTAGTGGCAGGATTATTGGCTGGAAATAGGAATGTAGTGAGGGTCTCTTCTAAAGAATTCCCTCAGGTTGATTTGATTGTCAATCATTTAAAGTCTTTTTCTGAGACGAACCGTTGGCCTTCAGTTTTGCAACGGATTGCTTTAGTGCAATACGAAAGGGACGATCAAGCCACCTCTTTTTTCTCTTCATTTTGTCAAGTTCGTATAATTTGGGGAGGTGATGCGACGATAAATCAAATCCGAAAGTCGCAAATCCAGGCACGCTCATTTGATGTCACCTTTGCAGACCGCTATTCGATAGCGGCTTTTAATGCGAATGAAATGTCGGATGAAAGTCTATCGTCTTTGGCTTCGTCATTTTATAACGACACGTATCTTTTTGATCAGAATGCATGTTCTGCACCCCATTTAGTGGTGTGGCTTGGATCTGCTAAAAATATTGAGACTGTTCGACCCATATTTTGGAAAACTCTTCATGATATAGTGAAGGAAAAATATAATTTTCAGCCTGTTATGTCTGTTGATAAATTGGCTGCTTTTTATCGACAGGCTGTCTCTATGCCGATGAAGAGGGTTGAGACAGAAGATAATCTGTTGGTGAGGGTTCGTCTTGACAACTTGTCTGAATCTATAGAGGATTATAAATGTACGGGTGGTTATTTTTCGGAGTATATAGCAGACAATTTGGATGAGGTGGCTAAAATAGTGAATAATAAGTACCAAACTTTGGCCTATTATGGTTTTAAAAAGGAGGATTTGGAAGAGTTTGTCTCCCGAAATCAGTTACTTGGCATAGATCGAATAGTGCCAATAGGCGCAACTACAGATTTTTCATTTGTTTGGGATGGTTATGATTTAATCAGAACATTGAGTAGAGTTATCACTATAAAATAGAAGTATGAAACAGGTGGATAGTAAAGATTTTCAGATTCCGAAGGCAAAGGGCATTCCTTATGGAGGAGGTCAAGAACGGGATTTGTCTAAATATTTTAAAGAAAGCTCTAAGGCTCATGGAATGGGTAAATGCAGGTATATGTGGGTTCGGTTACGGAACTATGTCTGTTTTTTATTGGCTTATATTGCTCCGTCCAATAAGCTTAGAGTGACATTAAATCGATGGAAAGGCGTTCATGTGGCAGATGGAGCATATATCGGTATGTTTGTCTTTATTGACAATGCGTATCCAGAATCTGTTTTTATAGAGGAAGATGTGGCGATAAATGCTGGGTGTATGTTGGTTGCCCATTTTAATCCGATGGCTCATTTCAGACGCACGGTTTTGGCAAAAGTGGATCCTATCGTTCTTAAGCGAGGCTCTATGTTAGGAATGAGGAGTATTATAATGCCAGGGGTTACAGTGGGTGAATATTCCATGGTGTCTGTAGCCTCTGTGGTTTATAAGGATGTAGAAAAGCAAACAATAGTGCGGGGAAATCCTGCTGAGGAAATAGGAAAGGTTAGATTATGAATATATTGATTCAACTTAGTCATCCAGCTCATTTCCATTTGTATAAGGTGGTGATAGCCAATTTAAAAAGGGATGGACATCAGGTTTTTGTCTTGATTAAGACAAAAGACATATTGGAAGATTTATTGAAAAATGAGGGACTTGAATTTCATAACATATTACCTGTTGCTCATCGAAAGAACAAGATGGGTATTTTGTTTGATATGGTGAAGCGAGATTGGAAGATGTACTGCTTTTGCCGTAGCCATAAAATTGACTTGTTGACAGGCTCTACAGCTGAGGTAGCGCAAGTTTCTTGGTTTCGAAATGCTTATGGAATGGTGGTCGGAGAAGATGATGCGGCTGTTGTTCCTGCTTTTGGTAAAGTGGCAGCTCCATTTCTTCGGTGTTTACTTACTCCAATTGTCTGTGACAATGGAAAAATGGAGAATGTTTCGGTGAAAACGTCTAGTTATAATGAGCTAGCCTATCTTCATCCTAATCATTTTTTGGCTGATAAAAGTGTGGTGGAAAAGTATTTTTCGGCTGATAAGCCCTATTTCATACTGCGTTTTGCCCAGTTGAATGCGCATCACGATAAGGGAATCAAGGGTATCAATACCGATATAGCTCAGCACTTGATTGATCTACTGAAGCCTTATGGCGATATTTATATCACATCAGAACGGCCATTGGAGAACCAGTTTGAGCAATATCGCATCAAAATTAATCCGTTGGACATGCATCATGTGATGGCTTTTTCTCAGCTATATATCGGTGATAGCCAGACAATGGCCGCAGAATCGGGGTTGTTGGGTGTTCCATTCATCCGTTACAATGATTTTGTCGGTAGAATAGGCTATTTGAGGGAATTGGAGGATAAATATCAGTTAGGATTTGGCATAAAGGCTTCGGAAGCGGGTAGTGAGGAGAATATGTATCGTGTGGTTGAAGAACTTTTGGCTATGCCAGACAGACATGAAGTTTTCCAGAAAAGGAGAGAGAAAATGTTGTCTGAAAAGATTGATTATGCTAAGTTCCTTACTTGGTTTATAGAGAATTATCCAAAGAGTAAAGATGTGATGAGGGCAAATCCTGATTATCAATATAATTTCAGATAGGAGAAATTAAAAATGGAATCTGTAAATGGTTTGACTATAGTTGATGCGGATGAGGTGGACCATAATGCGTGGTCTGATTTTGTTTGGCAACACACTGATGGCAACATTTTTCAGACTCCGTTGATGTATAAAGTCTATTCCCATACGCCTGGTTACAAGCCTGTTTTCTTCGCTTTGCAGAAAGGAAAGAAAATTAAGGGTGTGCTGTTGGGGGTGATCATCAGTCCTGTAGTCAAGTTAGGTTGGATAACCAGTTACTCCATGGTTACGGGTGGTCCTTTGGTTGAAGATGCAGATCTGGAGTTTGCAGAAATTCTGTTAGATGTTTATAGCCGCGCCATTCGAGGAAAAGTGCTTTTTTCTCAATTTAGGAACCTTTCTGATATGGGCTGGTTGCACAAGTCCTTTTCGGTAAGAAAATACGAAGGCGAGCCTCATTTGAACTATCTGGTCAATCTAAAGCAAGAGTTATCAGACATTTGGGGCGGTTTTAGTCCTACCTGCAAAAATAAGATTAACAAGGCGACTAAGTCAGGTTTGGAAATCCGGTCTTTTTCATCTGAAGAGGAGATCGAATCTGCTTACTATATTTTGAGTGAGGTTTATGGTCGAATAAAGTATCCGTTAGCCCATAAAAGTCTCTTCTTGGAGGCTATGACTCAATTGAACGGTTCTGAAAACGTACAGTTCATGGGCGCATATTTGGAGGGCAAGATGATTGCGATGAGGATGCTGTTGGTTTACAAAGATATTTGGTACGATTGGTATGCCGGCAGTTTCAGAAAATATACTTCCTACGCGCCGAATGAGATGCTGACCTGGCATATCATGAAGAGGGCGAAGGAGTGTGGTGCTGAAGTCTTTGATTTCGGAGGGGCAGGAAACCCAAATATTCCGTATGGTGTTCGTGATTATAAACGTAAATTTGGCGGTGAAAAGGTCGATTTTGGGCGTTATGAACGCGTCTATCATCCGAAACTTTTCGGTGTGTTGAAAAAAGTAATGCAAAGGTTTTAAGGCTACACATGAATCATAAAACAGAACGAATGAATTAATTCGTTTTAATTGGTCGCAAAAAATCCGATTAATTCGTTGAGTTAATTTGTAACATAATTCGAATCAAGAATAAATATTAATCAGTAATGGATTTTACACTAGATAAATACAGACAACTACTTAAAGCATTACTTAAAGCGAATTATAAGTTTGTAACTTATTCTGTTTACATTTCTAATCCTTCTGCCGATGAAAAGGTGATTATTTTGAGGCATGATGTGGATGCTAAACCAGAAAACTCCATGAAAACGGCTCAAATAGAAAAAGAGTTGGGTGTTGTTGCTACTTACTACTTTCGTGCGGTTCCTGAAAGCTGGAATGAGCCTATTATTCGACAGATTTCCAGCTTAGGTCATGAGGTGGGCTATCATTATGAGAGTCTGACTACATGTCATGGCGATGTGAGTGCTGCATATTCCGATTTCATCCGTAATTTGGAACGTCTGCGTGATTTAGTCACCGTTTCATCGATTTGTATGCATGGAAGTCCGCGCTCGCCTTATGACAGTAAGGATATATGGAAAAGCTACGATTACTTCGCATTGAATTTAGTGGGAGAGCCTTATTTGGATACCGATTTTTCGAAGATTTTCTACCTCACGGATACAGGTCGCCGATGGGATGGCTTTAAAACAAGTGTTCGTGATAAAATACCTGTATATCAGGAAATTTGGCGAATAAATGGTCTTGTTTTTCATGCAACAGACGATTTGCTTTTATCTATCCAAAACAATAAATTCCCCGATAAAATCATGATAACGACTCATCCTCAGCGTTGGACGGACAATAAACTATCATGGATCAAAGAACTTATTTTTCAACGATTTAAAAATTGTATCAAAAGATTAAAATTGATTTTTTTTAAATAATTTTCTTATATATATTTTAAAATTTACTTTTAGAGTTATATTTGCATAAGAAAAGCACCTTAGATAAACATAATGTTAAAACCTCAAAAAGGAAAAAGTTTATATTGGATTTTAAGCATAGCGATTGATTTAGTCATCATTTTGTCGTGTTATACTATTGTCCTAAGTATATTCCCTTTAACAAACAATGATCCATTTGAAAAATACAACAGTTTGTTGGTTTATTTTGTGGTTATTTGGTTGTCGATGGGAGTTGTTTTATGGAAATATTCCGCTTCAATGATGGGTATTAAATGCTTGTTCTCTAGGATATTGTATTCTGATATCTTGGCTGTGTTTGTCTCTATTATAGTTCTCCAATTATATAGTGTTAAGGGGTTTTCAATCAACGTTTTATACTCTTTGTCCATCATAATTCTGTTGCTTGAGTTGACGGTTTATGCGTTGGTTTACAACTTCAGATCGGTCAAGTCAGAAAAGGATGATGTGCCTAATCTTCAGAATCAGGATGTGACTCTAGCAATGTGTATTCCAGCTAAACAATTGGCTTTCGTTAAGAAATATGTGGATGAAAATACGTTGACAAATTTTGGGAAAAAGGCAACGGTTTCGGAACTGATGAAGATGGATTTGAAGACTTGTTTTGTACATGAATTGAGATTCAACAAAATAGAGGAACCCAATCTTTTTTTGGCAATTGCCAATGAGAAACTAACAGATAAAGGTTACTACATCGGGGTTTTTGAAACAAAAAATGCGAGAAAGCAACGTCTGTTGTCTGCGTTGCCATGGGGATTGAATTACCTATATTATATTTATGATGTTCTGTACAAACGCTTTTTACCTAACTTTTATTTGACAGCCACTTTCTTTCAACAGTTATATACAAAGATTGATCGAGTTTATTCAAAAACAGAGGTCTATGGTCGTTTATATTGTGCTGGATTTGAGTTTGTTGATGATTTTAAAACAGAGGGAAATACCTTTTTTATCTTCCAAAAGACAGGTAAACCACAACGTTATAAAGAGTTGCTCTACTCTCCATTAATTGGATTGGAACGTATAGGAAAGAATGGTAGGGTGTTTACTGAGTATAAGTTCCGTACGATGTACCCTTACAGCGAATATCTGCAATCGTTCATGATTAAAAAGAACCAATTGCGTGAGGGAGGAAAGATAAATAGGGATGTGAGAATCACCAGAATAGGTGCTTTCTGCCGACGAGTTTGGCTGGATGAATTGCCTCAATTGATCAATTTATTGAAGGGTGATATAAAATTAGTAGGTGTACGTCCTTTGAGCAAACAATATTTCAGTTTATATTCGTCTGAATTACAGAATTTAAGAACTAAATTTAAGCCGGGCATGTTGCCTCCGTATTATGCAGATATGCCGAAAACTCTCGATGAAATACAGGCTTCGGAGATGAAATATTTGAATAGTTGCCAGACAAAAGGTGTATTCGTTACAGATGTGAGATACTTATTTTTGATTTTCAATAATATTGTAATAAAGAGAGCTCGTTCTCATTAATGATTTTTGTAAGGTATGAAGAAAATTTGTTCGATTTTAGTTATTTTGTTCGCGTTGGGTATGAATCTGACTGCTCAATATGTAGTAGAGGATGTTGCCAATGTGGCGGTCTATGAATTCTTGGATGAAATGGCGGGAGAGAAGTTCATTGAGTTGAATTCGGCGGTGAAACCGTATAGTAAAGAGTTCATTTCAGACAAGTTATTGGAATTGGAGGCGGTAAAGGACCAGTTGAACCGCAGGCAGCAGAAAGAACTGGCTTTCTTTATGAAGGGTTATTGCTTAGAACGTAACGAATTACCTCAGAATGCTCGTTGGAATCTGATTAAAAGAAACGATATCTCACTGGCCGTTTTGCCGCCAGCTTTTTATTACAAGGATAGTTTGTTCAGAGCAAGGATAAATCCGATTCTCGGTGTAACGGCTCAACATAACGCTAACGGAACTCCTTATCAGCGTTATTGGGGAGGTGAATTCATCGGTATGGTGGGTGATAATTTCGCTATCTACGGAAGTTTGAGAGACAATCATTTACAAAAGGAAATTATGGCAGAGCCAACTTATTTGACAAAGACCGTTGGCGGTGCATACAAACGTACAAACGATGGTAAAAGTGCCGATTTCAGCGAGATGCGTGGTGGTATTACATACGCATGGAAATGGGGTAATCTAGGTTTGGTAAAGAATCATGTTATTTGGGGTGATAATTACAATGGTTCGAATATTCTTTCGGGTCGTACGCCATCTTTCCCAATGATTGTTTTCAATATCAAGCCAGCTAAATGGTTCGAACTGAATTATATTCATGGCTTCTTAACTTCAAATGTAATCGATTCCACCGATTATTATGTAGGTGAGGATAATGAACTCCGTTACCGTTACAGAAATAAATACATTGCAGCTAACATGATAACAATCACTCCAGTACGTGGTCTGAATATTGGCTTAGGAAACTCTATCGTTTACGCAGAACGCTCGGTTAAAGCGGGTTATTTGATCCCAATCATGTTCTATAAATCGATAGACCATTCATCTACAATGGGCTCTGAAAATCAGAATTCACAGATGTTCTTGAATCTCAGTTCCAGAAACATCAAACATTTACATCTGTATGCCTCTATTTTTGTCGATGAATTGAGCGTAGAACGTTGGTTTAACGACGAACATAATTTCAGCAGTTTTAAGGCTGGTGCTAATTTGGATAATTACCCGCTTAAGAATCTTTCCGTAACGGGTGAGTATACTTACACATTACCTATCACATATAAGCATAGACTGCTGAATACGACATTTGCATGTAATGATTTCGGATTAGGACATTATCTTGGCGATAACTCAAGAGAGTTGTATTTGGCAATGACATATAAGCCATTCTCAACATTCCATGTAAAGGCCTCTTTCTCAAATGCACAACACTTTAATGATTATCCTTATTTGGATGGAAAAACGGCGATTAATACGCCTGTTATGCAAGATAAAACCTGGACAAACAACACGTTGTCACTGGACTTCCGTTATTTGTGTTTGACGAACCTTTATATCAACTTCGGAGTTTCTCTTACCGACATAAAGGGTTACGATGTTAAATTGAAAGAGGAGTATAACGAAATAAGACTCTCTTCTCAGGAGTATCTTAATTTATACACACCAAAATTCTATCAAGGAAAAAATACGAATTTCAATTTTGGTTTGAATTATTATTTTTAATTTTGGTATTAAAAGAAAATAAAGTCTGATTGAATTTACTTATTGGTGTTGTATGAAAAAGATTCAAATGGTTGACGTAAAAAGTCAATACGATAGAATAAAATCGGAGGTTGATGCCGGAATTCAAGAGGTTATTGAAACTGCATTTTTTGTAAAAGGACCGAAAGTCACAGAGTTTCAGAAAGATTTGGAGCGCTTTCTAGGCGTGAAGCATGTCATTCCGGTAGGCAACGGAACCGATGCATTGCAGATTTCCCTAATGTCTCTTGGATTGAAAAGGGGCGATGAGGTGATTACTCCAACGTTTACTTTTATAGCTACCGCTGAAGTGGTGGCTCTCTTAGGCCTTACACCCGTAGTGGTGGATGTGGACCCAGACACTTTCTGCATGTCTTTAGAAAGTGTTGAAAAGGCGATAACACCTAAAACGAAAGCGATTGTTCCCGTTCATCTTTTTGGACAGAACGCAGAAATGGAAGGGATCCTTGAATTGGCTGCCAAACATCATCTTTATTTGGTGGAGGATGCCTGTCAGTCCATCAACTCCGAATATACGTTTTCTGACGGTCGTGTCTGTATGTCTGGCTGTATGGGCAATATGGGTTGTACATCCTTTTTCCCTTCCAAAAATTTGGGCTGTTATGGTGACGGTGGAGCAATCTTCACTAACGATGACAACTTGGCTGCTGAAGCGCGTTGCATCGCCAACCATGGAATGGTAGTTCGTTACCATCATGATAAGATTGGCGTTAACTCGCGTCTGGACAGTATTCAGGCGGCAGTATTATGTGTGAAGTTGAAATATCTGAATGATTATACGAAAAGGAGACAGGCCGCTGCTGATTTTTACAATAAAGCATTTGCAAACTGCTCATGGATAAAGACTCCTGTCTGCGGCTCCAAATCAACGCATGTATTCCATCAGTATACCATCTGTTTGGATGAATCCGTGGATCGAGATCTTTTAAGTAAAAAATTAGATGAAAAGGGTATTCCTTCCATGGTTTATTATCCAATTCCGTTACATTTACAAAAGGCATATTTGGACGAGCGTTATAAGCGTGGTGATTTTCCTGTTTCAGAAAAATTGTCTCAGACGGTATTGTCTTTGCCTATGCATACCGAATTGGATAATGAACAACTTGCTTATATCACAGATAACGTTTGCCATTTAATAGAAGAGTGTAGAAAATGATAACTAATAAAGGAAACGATATGGACGGGGAGTATTTTTCGCATCCTACGTCTGTTGTAGATGATGGCTGCACGATAGGAAAGGGAACAAAAATATGGCATTTTTCGCACATCATGTCGGGTTGTATTATTGGTGAAGATTGTAATATAGGACAGAATGTCGTCATCTCGCCAGAGGTTGTCTTGGGACGAAATGTAAAGGTACAGAACAATGTTTCCATATATACGGGTGTTATTTGTGAGGATGACGTTTTTTTGGGACCTTCGATGGTTTTTACGAACGTCATTAATCCAAGAAGCCATGTCTGCCGTAAATCGGAATATCAGAAGACCATTGTGCGCCGAGGTGCGACCATCGGAGCAAATGCTACGGTAGTCTGCGGAAACGAGATTGGTGAGTATGCCATGATTGGTGCCGGTTCGGTGGTGACTAAGCCCGTAAAGCCATATTCTCTCATTGTGGGGAATCCTGCCCGTCAAATAGGATGGGTGAGCGCTTATGGTAACAAGTTGGATTTTGGAAGTGATAACAAAGCTGTTTGCCCTGATACGGGTCAAATATACGAACTACGAGAAGATAATGTTTATGAGATCAAAATAGAAAATAAGTAGAAGCATGATAAAATTTGCAGTTGTTGGTCAAGGTCATATCGGAAAACGACATGCTGAGATGATACGTAGGAATCCAGAAGCCGAGTTGGTGGCAGTATGTGATGTCTTACCAAAAGAGGAGTTAGGTCTTAAGGACCTTGACGTTCCATACTTTAGTAGTATTGATGATATGCTCAATTTGGGTATAGACATTGATGTGGTTAATATCTGTACACCCAACGGTTTTCATGCCGAATATGCAATCAAGGCATTGGCAAAAAAACACCACGTAGTGATAGAGAAACCTATTGCGTTGTCTAAAAAAGACGCAGAGATGATTGTTTTCAAATCGTTGGAGGTTTCTAAGCATGTGTTCTGTGTCATGCAGAACCGTTACTCTCCGCCATCAGTATGGTTGAAGGAGGTGGTTACTGATAACATTTTGGGCGATATCTATATGGTTCAGTTGAATTGCTATTGGAATAGGGACGATCGTTACTATAAACCAGGCAATTGGCATGGCGATCATAAGTTGGATGGTGGTACACTGTTCACTCAATTCTCCCATTTCATCGATATTATGTATTGGTTGTTTGGTGATATTGCCAACATCAGAGGTGATTTCAAGGATTTTTCACATCACGACCTTACTGATTTTGAGGATAGCGGCGTCGTTACTTTCGACTTTGTCAATGGAGGAATGGGTTCTTTGAACTATTCTACGGCTGTATGGGATACTAACTTGGAGAGTAGCATTACAATTGTCGGTGAAAAGGGAACGATCAAGGTGGCTGGTCAATATATGAACGAGGTGGTTTATTGCCACATCAAGGATTATGATATGCCGGAGTTGGCACCATCCAATCCACCAAATGATTATGGGGCTTACAAAGGATCTGCTCAAAATCATCACCTTGTTATTCAGAATGTAGTGGAAAAACTTGAGCAGAAATGTTCTATAACAACAAATGTATTGGAGGGCTTGAAGGTGATTGATATCATTGAAAGAATTTATCAAGTTCGTGACGCTCAGTGGTTAAAAAAGAAGTCGTCTAAATAATGTATTTCAAATAGATAGGTTCAACTCCCGAATTTCATTTTTTGATGAAAAGAAGGGGGTGAACCTTTTTGTTTTATAAATGTTTGAATGTAAGATTTGATATGAGCTTAACGATAAATATGATTCTTTTGTTTCTGACATGCGGAGTCTCAATTTATGCATTTCAGAATAGCGATGTGTTCTCACGTTTAATGTTCAACGCGTATGAAGTGTGGCATCGTAAACAGTATTATCGATTGTTTTCGCATGGCTTGATTCATGGTGGTTGGATGCATCTGATAGTAAACATGCTTGTGCTCTATTCTTTTGGACAGATTGTGGAGCTTTATTACTCCTATAACGCGATTGGAGGCAAGTACGCCTATCTTTTGATGTATGTGCTTGCGTTGCCGTTATCGTCCGTTGTCTCGTTGCGTAAGCATCGTGATAATCCGTTTTACAATGCGGTAGGAGCTTCGGGTGCTGTTAGTGCGGTGGTGTTCTCTTTCATATTCTTGGATCCTTGGAATAAGCTGTATCTCTTTTTTGCGTTACCAATCCCAGGCATTGTTTTCGGAGGTCTTTATATTTGGTATTCCTATTATATGTCAGATAAAGAGAGCGACGGAATAGGGCATGAGGCTCATCTTACGGGAGCTATATTCGGAATTTTTTTCACTATGATTGCCATTCCTGGCTCTTTCCAAAATTTCATCTATCGGTTGACAGATTTTTAATCTCAAGTTTTTTTGTCTTAAAGACGATAAGAGTGGAGAGTAGATTTGATGGATATTCGGAAAGACTTGAAAAAACGGAAATTTTTGATGAGATCACGCAAAAATATGGTTCGAATTTTTTGTGGGTTTCGCCAAAATACTTACCTTTGCATCGCAATTCAGAAATGAATGATAGTGATTGTCTCGTGGTGTAATGGTAGCACATCAGTTTCTGGCACTGCTTGTCCGGGTTCGAGTCCTGGCGAGACAACATAGAGCGGCTTACAAAGCCGCTTTTTTTATGCCCCGAAAGGGGCAACCAATTAATCCAACTGGACTAATTGGAAAGTTGGGGTCAGTAGAAATTTAGTGGGGAAAGAAATATCATAAAAAACCAAGTATCAACGTTTCTATACCATGGAAACAAAACAACTAATAGCGTTGGCAGAAGTAGTACTGC
>JALNVE010000066.1 GCA_023227695.1 Paludibacteraceae bacterium | reverse complement strand
GTCTTTCAATGCGAAAATCAAACTTTTCAGGGCTAATCTGCGTGGGGTCGTAGATAAGAAGTTCTTCCTATTCCGTATCGCCAATATTTATGCTTTTCCCCACTAAATTTCTACTGACCCGCTATTTCTTATAAGCGTGAAATGTCCTGTATAACACTGATCTGTTTCTGGATAACTCATTATATACCAATAGTCACCAGAAGGCATGTTTTTGCCGAATGCCGTTCCGTCCCATGGTGTGTAGCTGTTTTTATATTCCTTAATCAGCTTACCTTCTCTTGTTATAATCTTGATGCTGAATCGATCAAATTCCTCTATGTTCAGAATTTTCCAGGTGTCGTTGATGCCGTCGCCGTCGGGAGTGAAAAACATGGCGGGATAGACAACTTTGCTGATGAAAAAACCTTTCTCCGCACTTTGACATTGATTCTGGTCCACTACATATACAGTGTAATTGCCGTAAGTAAGATCGGTGATATGGTCGGAAACTTCAGTCTCGTTGTCGCTGGTATCTTTTACGACAAAAATGTAACCGGGTGTTCCTTTTGAAGCAGAAAAATATGCTTTGTTCCCGTCAACATGAACCTCTTCTATTTGAGGCATTTCCTTTGAGAAATAAATAGTGACGCCTGCAGTGTCTTTTTTGTTTTTATAAGTTATTTCATACTCAAAGTAGTCTGAAGACAGAGATGCATCTTCATTAAGACGATATTTGATCCCTCCATTAATAGGTGTGGTTGTGCCGAAATTAGACTCCTTTATGATTTTTAAGCCTACATATTCTTTTTGAACACTTAGGTAAACCCCTCTGTTATTTCCCAAATCTACTCTAGTGGCTACAATTTGATCGTTGAGAGAAACGTCGATGAATACGTCTTGGCTCCCTGCTGTTCCTTTGCATGGCACTTTGGCTAATGCAATGTCATTTTGGGCTACTAAACCATATTTGACTTCAACCGAGATGTTGAATGTTTTTGATTCACCATTTACGTCAGTTATCTTTAGTATGTATTTGCCATTGGGCACTTGTGTAAACCTTCCTGTACTGGACATTTGAGAATAATTATCCGTGTTTTGACTGTTAGGGTCTGAAGATAGAATGTATGTATAAGGGCTTGTGCCTCCGTATGCATTAAAATAGCATCTGGTGGTAAGTGTTTGGTCCGGGGCAAATTCCCACGGCGTAATCTTTATTTCTGCAAATACTCCCGTACACAGAAATAACATGAATATGAAAAAAAAATTCTTCATGGCTAAAAAAACATTTATACTTAAACTAAAAAACATTTATACTCGTCTTACGTGCAAAACAATCGAAATTTAAGGCTTTTTTAGGTGTTTGGAAGAAGGGAATTGATGAAAATTCCCTTCTTAAAGGTTGCCTTTTAGACTTGCTTGTTCAATTCTCGATATGGAATCTGAGCTAACCCGTCGGCCAAACGTTCGATGAACATTTCGATGGGTTTTGAAACCATCATCTTGATCATTGGGTTCAAATCTGCTTTGACGGTCACTTTTATTCTAGTGTCGTTTTCTGCTACCTGCTTAAGTTGAATCCAAAGATTAAATGCGATAGGAGACTGTTCTGCTTCGAATTTTACAGTTTTGCATGGCTCTCTATCTACGATTCTTAAACCTAATTTTCCGACTGGCTCAACAGTGAACTTGCAACTATCGGTGTCAAACTCGATATCTTTTACTTTGTCTTCTGGTATCATTGCTTTGAACTTGTCGATATTGTTCATATCAGAGATCATTGCAAAAATCTCATCTTCGTTGCAGTTGGATTGTTTTGTCTGGCTCTCGAAAGTCGTCATAGAATCTTTTGTTTTTGTAAATGGCACATAAAAAGCATCCTTTTCAGATGTATTCTATGTGCCATTAGTTTGTTTGAAAATTATGCGTTCCAGCTAGCTGGATCTTTTCTCCACTCTTGAAGTGTCTTCATCTCCTCTTCGCCTATCAACTCGCACTTTAAAAGGTGTTCCAAAACACTCTCGTAATTTGACAAAGTGGTCAACTCAACGTTAGCCTCTTTGAACTTGTCTGCCGCAACAGGAAATCCGTAAGAGAAGATGGCCAACATACCGATAACCTCACATCCGTCTTTGCGAATTGCCTCTACAGCTTTCAAACTGCTGCCGCCAGTTGAGATCAAGTCTTCGATGACAACCACCTTCTGTCCTGGTTTGAGGTCGCCCTCGATCAAATTCTCCAAACCGTGATCTTTTGGAGATGAACGTACGTATACGAATGGTAAACCTAGCTCCTCAGCTACCATGGCTCCTTGTGCAATAGCACCAGTGGCAACACCCGCGATAACATCAACTTCCTCGTATTTCTCACGAACTAAACGTGCTAATTCGATTTTGATGAATGTACGGATTTCTGGATAAGACAGAGTCTTTCTGTTGTCACAATATATTGGTGATTTCCAACCAGAAGCCCACGTGAAAGGATTGGAAGGTTGAACTTTGATTGCTTTGATTTTCAGTAGCTTTTCAGCTATTATTTTCTCTAACTTTTTCATTTCAGTCACATTAAAATTTTCGTTCGCAAAGATAAGCAATGGTTTTGAAATGACCTCAATCCTTTTTGTGTTTGTTGACAGAATTATGATTTATAGACATTTCTTAATGTTTAAGAATCTTGTGCTAAAAAGGAAGAAACACTATATATTTGTACTTGAAATTTCATTTCGCGCATATTACATGTGATCGAAACACGCTAAAATATGAAAGCATATTATTTGTTGGTTCTTTTTTTCTGTCTGCCATTTTTTGCTGTTCAAGCACAAGATGAAGATATGGAACAGGAAGATGTCTCTGATTCTGTATGGTTGGCTGATACGTTAAAAGAGGGTACACCTTTGTACCGCTTTGCTCATGCTCCAAATCTGGAACCTGCACATTTGAGTGTGCTGGTGAAAAATTTGAACACTGGAGAGGTTTTGGCTGATTTGAATTCTCAATACGATTTTATTCCTGCTTCTGTAACGAAGGTAATCACTACCGCTACGGCGTTGGAACTGCTTTCTGATTCATTTCGTTTTGTCACGAAATTGGAGTACGATGGTCTGATCACAGATTCCGTATTACATGGTAATGTCTATGTGAAGGGTGGCGGTGACCCGACATTCGGATCTTCTAATAATAAAAATCCCAATACTTTTTTCACTTTAGCATCCTTGGCTTTGCGTGAAGCAGGAATCAAAAGAATAGATGGTCGAGTTATTGGTGATGCTTCCTTGTTTGAGGAGTCAGGAACCCATCCTTATTGGTTGTTGGAGGATCTGGGTTCCAGCTATTCGCCTACGCCGTCGGCTCTCTCATTCAGTGATAATCTATTTAAGTTGGTAATCGTATCGGATTCTACCTCCGCGAAATTTCTCTACATTATTCCAGAAAGCAAGCTGTTTGAGCCTATGTTGAATGTCAAACTTAAGAATTCCGGCTTTCGTGCCTCTTTGAGATTGTCAATGTCCGAATATTCGACAACACCACTTTTGTCTGGATATTTTCCTATGAATAATCGTTATGCTACGAAAATAGGTATACCTGATCCAGCTTTGCTAGTAGCCGATTCTTTGACGCGTTCATTGATCCGAGTAGGAATTCCAGTAGATTCAGCTCCAATGGTAACCCGTTATTTGCCCAAAGGAGGACATCGTACGAAACTTTACGATTATTATTCGCCAGATTTGAAAAGTGTGATTTTGCAGACAAATTACAAGAGTATAAATCTTTATGCGGAAAATATTTTCAGTTATTTGGCTTTGCAGAAGGATAGCGTTTCAACAAGCAAAGTAGCCTCTCAGGTAATCGCCTCTTATTGGAAAAGTAAAGGTTTGGCTTCCGAAAAAATTTTTCAGGTAGATGGTTCTGGAATGTCAATGAAGAACGCAATCAATGCCTCCTTCTTGGTGGATGTGTTGACTTATATGAAAACGAAAAGTCTCTACTCGTCAGCCTTTCTTGCCTCATTGCCAATTTGTGGTGTAAACGGAACTGTGAAGCCTTTTTTGAAAGGAACTCCATTGGCAGGAAAGGTTTATGCAAAGAGCGGAAGCATGGAACGTGTTCAGAACTATTGCGGTTACATCAACTATAATAAGAATTGGTACGTGTTCTGTATAATGATAAACAACTATCTTGGTGATAGGTATACTGTTCGTCAGGAAATAACCAGCTTTTTGAACTCCTTGATGAAGGAGACGAAAAATGTAGCTCAGCCTGTTAAGAAATAGATTAATTTGAGACAACTATTTTGCTGCCGGTATCGATGGCTTTGTATCTTTTCAATGTCTCTTTGGCTGGTCCTCCGCAAGGTGCTGCAAAACCGAATGTCAAATCGAACCTGGAACCGCATTGAGGACATGTGGCAAATGGCATCTTTACATCAACCAAAACACTTCTCGAGGCTTCTACAGGACAGGATAAATCGCAGCCTTGAATTTTACCGTCTTGATCTCTGTAGATGAGAATGCCTCCGTATCCTAGTTCAAAGTTGGTAGGCATGAGAGCAGTTGCCGATCTTACATAGGTGACGTAATTGTTGACAATTTTGAGGGTGACGTAATCCGTTGCGTTCGTCTCAATGAGAACATCGCAGTTGGGTATGGACGAAGCCTCTTCAACCTCCTCCTTGCATGAAGACAAGACAATCCCAACTAGTAGTAAACTTGCGAATAAAGCTTTGAATTTCATCTTTCTTTTTTTAATTCGATTAAATAACGTGATAAAAGAGAAAATCGTGTAAGATGACGATTGTTCTGACTGTTAAAAGTACTTCTATTTGTACCAAAAGGAAAGGAAAATCTCATTATTTAATAAGAATATCAATAATAAAGGATTTTTTATGATTTGAAACGATAAAATTTCATTCATTTTGTTTTTTGTTCTCTATCTTTGTGGCTGAATTTTAAAATAGGTTATGTGTCTCCGTATAAAGCTAGTTATTCTTCTGTTTCTCTTTGCATTAAGTGCTAATGCAGGCGCGAGAGATATAATAAAAAGGATTACAGATTGGACAGATAAGGTATTCTATGATCAGGATACAAATTATGTAAAACTTATTCCTCGTGAAATTTCTGTAAAACTGACTAATACCAATTGGTTGGATTTCTATAATGTGAATTCAGATCAATATTCTTCTCTTCAGATGAGATCTGATGTGGTTTCTGGTCTTTCGTTGAGTGTAGGTTATAGTATATTTTCTTTGAGTTATTCTGTTGGTTTGAATAGTTACTTTTCTGATAAAGTTTATGATTGTAGTCGATTTGATTTCAATATGTGTTGGAACAAATTCTCCATCGAATTTGGAACCTACAGAAATGAGAGTGTAAGAAATTTATCCTCTTATGATAATGATGCTTTTGATGATGAGGTTGTTTGTTCTGGTTTAAAGATGAAGATGTACAAAGGCAGGTTTTTGTATTATTTCAATAACAAAAGATATTCAAATGATGCCAGTTATTCTGATTTTTATCGTTTGCAACAAATACGCAGTACGGGTTCGTTTATAGCAGGAGCTTCCTATTCATATCATGATATGAGTTTGGATGCGCATCTATTGTATCCTTATATTTTAGTGCCTCAGATAACGTCTGATTTTAAATATTCTGACTATGCTTTGAATGTGGGTTATGGCTACAATTTCGTTTTTGCGAAGAGATGGCTGTTGAATTTAACAGATGTTCCCGAGGTTGGCTATAAGTATGTTATAAATCCTGACAAAGGATCGCATGTTGCAATTAATAACACCTTGAAGTTGGTGCTGCTATACAACCGTGACCGTTGCTTCTCTGGTTTGTCCGGTCAGCTTGATTCGTATTGGAATTTCATGAAAAAATCAGATATCGGTAGTTCTATTGCTACCGTCAATTTGTTTGTGGGTGTTAGGTTTTGAGATAGCTTTCTCTCCCGAGAAAATTTTCTGATTTAGAATCAAGTGATAAAACATGTGGTTATGTTTTATATTAATTTAACCATTTCAATACGCCACTTTTGGGAATCCTTCAAGGCGTTTTGACACATTTACAGAACCTTTTGATTGACCAAAGCAAGTATCTTTTCTCTTTGCCCTTTTTCTTCTAGTTCTAGCAATATTCTTTTTGCTTCTATCCCTCCTCCATAACCTCCTAATTTGTGGTTGCTGGCAATGATTCGATGACAAGGAACTAGGATAGAGATGGCATTGGCTCCATTTGCGTTGGCAATCGCACGAACAGCTTTCGGTGTTCCTGCCTTTTGAGCTAGTTCGGTGTATGAAAGTGTCATTCCATAAGGGATTTTTAATAACGTGTTCCAAACATTTTTTTGAAAATCTGTTCCGAAGAAAAGTAATGGAATGTCAAACTCTTCTCTGTTTCCTGCAAAATATTCGTCTAGTTGGGCGATAGCTTTTTCTATTATTTCGTTACAACCTTCTTCTGTGGTTGCTTGCGTTGACTTCTGAATGCGTTGAAAGATTCGATTGTGATGAGGCTCGATATCCCAATCGCAGAGACAAAGCTTGTTGTTGAAGGAACCGAGAACTAAATTACCTGCTGGTGACGGATAGTATTGAACCTCAATTTTCATCATTTTTTTATCTTCTGTTTCCAAAGGTAAAAAAGAATAGTAGTAGTTTCCTTTCTTTTTCTATCTTTGTTTATAATTTAAATCTAAGATTATGCCAAAAAACGTACTTATAATCAAAACAAGTCCGCGTAAGGCCGGAAATAGTGATAAACTAGCCGATTCTTTTGCTCAAGGTGCAGTTGAGGCTGAACATCGAGTGGAGACAATTAGTCTTATTGATAAAACAATTAGTTTCTGCCAAGGTTGTTTCGTTTGTCAGAAAACACAGAAATGTGTCATTGCTGATGATGCTGTGGCCATAGCTGATAAAGTTCTTCGTGCTGATGTGGTTGTTTGGGCTACTCCTGTTTACTACTATTGCTGCAGCGGACAGATGAAAACACTTATAGATCGTTTGAATCCGTTATATACTTCAAACTATAAATTTCGTGACGTATATCTCTTGGCAACCGCTGCCGAGGATGAACCTACAACTTTTGAAGGAACTGCAAAGGCGGCTCAGGGTTGGGTAGATTGTTTTGAAAACGCAACATTGAAGGGCGTTATTTTTGCTGGTGGAGTGAACGAAAAAGGTGAAATCGTGGGTCATAAAGCTTTGAAAGAGGCTTTTGAGATGGGTAAGCAGATATGAATTAAGAAGAATCCGAATCACTGCCTTTCTTTACTTCATGTAATGGAGGCCATGCCCTGGACGGATAACGAGAATAAGTATTATCAAGGCTTGCTGTGTTTCGTGCCTACTATTATGATCTACATGCGCGGTGTCACATAAAAACATTGGAAATAGTAAGGAAAAAACAAGAGGCAGCGTCAAATCATTTGGCGCTGCCTCTTGTCTTATCATGTACTATTATTAGCTTATAGAGTCGACGCTAGGAATGAACTGTTTCTGTACCTGAACGGCAAATGCTTCGGCAATCTCACGTTTCTGGAATCCGAGAGCTGTACCTATACTGTAAATCAAACTGACTTCCCTCTCTTCGAATTTATTATCTGCAATGACAATGCTGATGAGATAAACCAACATGGAATCTCTCAAACCAGGATTGGTTTTCATGATGTACTCCATAGCTTCGTTGCAGTATTTTACTATTTGCTTCGGTTTCTTTTTGCCAATCTCTTCTAGATATTCACGAGGAAACACCTCGAATCTGGAAAGTGAATCCAGAATGCTTTCAATCTCTTCTTGTGTAATCTCTTCGTCTGAACCTGCTACAAGAAGTCCGGCAGATGCGATGAATTGAGCTACATATTTACCCTCTTCTCCTGTATAAAGTTTAAGAAGGGCAGTAATGATGTCGTTCATTCCTTCGTTCAGTTTCTCTTGCGATTCTGCTGTTGCATAGAGGTTAAGCGAATGTACACGTACTGGATCGGCCGGATGGTCGTATAGGTTCATTCCCTTATCGTTGACGAAGTAATCGAGATGCTTCAAATTGGCTTTGATGTATGCGTCAATGTCCAGATTCTCATCAGACAGGTTGAGGCCTGATGTCATTTTGAAGAAAGAGGATACGCAAACTTTGAGGTCTGGAATGGCCAGATAACCGTAACGGTCTGCTACCAACTCAGAAACTTGTTGCCATAGACGCACTTTGTATTGAAGCATTAGTGGCATAACAGCCGTATCTGGTGGGAATACGAAGTATATCAGGTTCATCATGTTGCTATCCTGGTTGATCAGGTGACCTATTTCATGGCCTATGACGAAGCGAAGTTCATTGTCGGTCATAAGCTCTATCAAAGCAGAGTTTACGTTGACGATATGAGGTTCGCCCTCCTTTCTTGACTTTACGGAGAAGGCGTTGACCGTCGAATCGCCGGTGATATAGAAATCTACCTTTCCGTCGAATTTTAGTGTTTTCTTTACTTCAGTGAATATATTGAAGAGACGAGGCATGATGTTCTCTTCCACCTTGAAGCTGTGACCTTCCATCTGAGTTCTCCAAAAATCATCAGAGCTGTATGTGTTAAGCTCAGCTATGAGACTTTCCAAAAAATTGCCTTGAAGAGCGTTGTGTATTTGATCTCTAAGCTGTTTCTCCAAAGGAATGGATGGGTCTAATGCTTTTTTTTTCATAAAATTATCTTAAAGTGATTTTTTGTATTTGTTATTGTCATGAACCTGAGAGTAATGGCCATGAGTATGTGTCAGTTTTTTATTTCTTCAAATTTAAGCATCATAATCTAATCTCGAAAATTATTAAATATATTTTATAAAATCCAACTTGTTTTCTGTTGTAGATTAAAACTTATAGTCGCCGTTGTTGTCTATTTTGAAATTCACCTCTTTTTTGTTGTTCATGAACTTGTCGTGACCTATCTTGATGTTTTCCCAAAAGGAGGTCATGTAGCTTTGTTTTCCGTATTTTTGGATATAAGAGTTCCAATTTTCATCGGTCATCTCGAAAGGAAAGATGTAAACAGGAATTTTCTGCTGTCCGTTATTCCTTGCGTTTATTGCTAGCAAATAAATCTCTTTGATGTATTCGTTTGTCATGGGCAGACAGCCTATGGTAACGCATTCGCCGTGAATGAAAATATCTCCTCCCGAGCTGGCATTCCCGGCTCTCTTACGATCGGCAGAGTTGGGATAGTTGAGCCCAAGTGAAAGATAGTAACTGCTTGTTGGATTGAACCGGTCGATGTAGTAAAACCCTTCAGGCACTTGACCGTCGCCTTTTCTGCTTTTGGGGCCCAAACGACCTGACTTTGCGCATATATTGTACGTGAGAATGTTTTTATAGCTGCTGTCTTCTCTCGTTTTCGCATAAATATGGAGTGATCCCTCTTCCTTGTAGGCTATAAAGAGAAGATTCACGTTGTTTGTTGAGAGATTATTCTGTGACAGCACTTTTTGGATATATTCTTGTTTCTCATTCTCTGCTTTTCGTACCCGTTCGTATCTCTTTTGTTGAGTCAGAAAATTGGTTTGACTGAGAACAGAGAAAGGCATTAGTGCCAATAGCAATAATAGTTTGAACAGTGTGTTTTGCATAATCTTAGTTATTATAATAGACGGAATCTCCCAATTAATGTGATTAGAAACCTGATCTTCTGATCACGTAAATCCAAAGTTAGTACAATTTCAGAATGATTACCAATAACGTTATTGATTTATACTATTTTGTCGTTGATCTAAAATAAAAAAATGAGATCAAATTAGTTCTAAAATACTTTTGATATACTTTTCTCTTGATTTAAAGTTAGTAAATTCTGGATTATTAGTGGCGAAAAGTAAAGAATGCAAAATGGTAAGATATGATACTTTTTTAAAATTGTTGTTTTGAATTGTTTCGTATGCGTTATTTTGTTAAGTTTGTGGAGTGAAAAATTGTTTTTTTTGTAACAAATTAATTTAAATGGTTATGAATAAGTTATTAAGCTTGTTATTAGTGTTATTAGGTTTTTCTGCGTGTTCGTCAGATGATGACAATTCTGGATCTTCAACAAATCCTAATGAAGAACAACCATGTGAATATGGTACTCCAACCTACACTTATCAAATTAAAGGAAAGGTGACAGATCTTACAAATACCCCAATAGACAGTGTAAAGGTAAAAATAATGACAGATCAATTTTGTATAGATTCTACTATGACTGATACAATAGGTTCTTATCAGATATCAGAAGAACATACACAACTTTATCCAGAAATGAAGACTGTTTACGAAAAGAAAGGATATCAGTCAGATACACTAGATGCAGACTTTTCCGCAGAAGAGTTTAAAGATGGTGATGGTAAGTGGTTTAATGGTTCTGCTTCGAAGGAGATTAATGCACAATTGAAGAATAATTAATGATTTAAACAAATGATAAAGAAATTTTTAATGTTCCTTTTAGGACTACTTGGTTTCGTTAGCTGTACAACTGAGGATGGGAATGGCGGTAATGGTGAAGAATATGGTACTCCAACGATCGGTTACAAAATTCTTGGAAAAGTGTTAGATTCAGAATCAAATCCAATAGATAGTGTTAAGGTGAGATACTTCAGTAATGCAGGAAGTAATATAGCAAATGATTCACTATTCACAAATAGAGAAGGCATTTTTTCGTTTTCTGATGAAAACATAAATAGTTCAAACAGCAAATTTGTTTTTGAAAAAGAGGGATATGAAAAAGATTCAATTAGTGTTCATTATTCTAGTGAGGATATTAAAGGCGGAGACGGTCACTGGAATCTTGGTACGGCGACGAAAGGCATAGTTGTAAAGTTAAAGAAAGACGAAAATAAAGATACAAACAAATGATAAACAAATTATTAATGTTCCTTTTAGGAATTTTGGGCTTTGCTAGTTGTTCTTCTGAAAGTGAAGAAGAATATGGTTGTCCAACCGCAGATTTCCGAGTTATGGGAAAGGTAACAGATGATGCCAATAACCTTATGGATAGTGTCAAGGTGAAACTAATTTGCTCTGATGGTCCTTGGGATTCTACAATGACAAATGCTGCTGGTTTATATCAGTTAGCAAATGAAAATGGTTCGTATCGAACTGATTTCAAAACTGTTTTTGAAAAAAAGGGTTATAAGTCAGATACGCTTAATGCTTTTATTTCAGAACAAGATTTTGTCGGTGGTGATGGTGATGGGTATAAAGGTCTGGCCACAAAAATTGTTAATGCACAATTAAAGGAGAATGATAAGTAAAAAAATTTCTTTACGTAAACGTTTAGCTCTTGAAATAGAAAGAAAACTTATAAAAGATCAGATAGTAGAGCATCCTTTGCGTACACTCTTTTGGGAGAGCACGTTACGCTGCAATGCAGCTTGCAGGCATTGCGGAAGCGATTGCCGTGCAACCTCTTCGTCGAAAGATATGCCTACGGAAGATTTCTTGCGTGTAATTGACAGCATTACACCGCATGTCGATCCTCACAAGGTCTTTATAATCTTTACAGGAGGCGAGGCATTGGTGCGTAAAGATATTGATCATTGTGGTTTGGAACTATATCGCCGTGGTTATCCATGGGGTATTGTAACAAACGGATTTGCATTGACCCGCGAGCGCTTAGATTCTTTGTTGAGGTCTGGAATGCATTCCATTACGGTAAGTTTGGATGGCTTTGAAGAGGCTCATAATTGGCTTCGTTGTGTGCCCGATGGCTTTAAAAAGGGTCAGTAGAAATTTAGTGGGGAAAGAAATATCATAAAAAACCAAGTATCAACGTTTCTATACCATGGAAACAAAACAACTAATAGCGTTGGCAGAAGTAGTACTGCCAACCGAGAT
>JALNVE010000065.1 GCA_023227695.1 Paludibacteraceae bacterium | reverse complement strand
TAGAAACGTTGATACTTGGTTTTTTATGATATTTCTTTCCCCACTAAATTTCTACTGACCCCACCTATCCGCTGATCCTTAATAATTGTTTTTTTTGGTTTTCTGCAAACAAAAAAGCACCCTTGTGAGGTGCTTTGTGTGGGCCCAACAGGACTTGAACCTGTGACCCCCTGATTATGAGTCAGGTGCTACTAACCAGCTGAGCTATGGGCCCTGATTGCTTTATCAATTTTTGATTGACCCCGCAAATCGAATGCAAAAGTAATTCTTTTTTTCTAAAATCAAAGCGTCAGACTCTAAAAAAGTACCGGGAACAATGTTTTTCTTCCCTATATAGGAAAGAAAAGAGCCGCTTCTGAATTTCAGAAACGGCTCTTTTAATGAATTCTTATTTTGTTAATCGTATTCGTAACGTATGAAAGTGTTATGACTCGATCTGATGAGAATCGCTTTATTTCTTGAACAGCGTTCCGAAGATGGTACGAACCAATTCGGTTCCGATTTTTCGTCCGAAAGATGAAGCGATATTGCCTAAGAACTTATCAGCTGCTTTGCCAACAGTTGACGTTGATTTTGTGCTTGTCTTTCTGGCTTCACGCGTTTCTCTCTCAAGCTCTTTCTCTCTTTCTTTGCGCTCTTTCTCTGCCTCTTCTTCAGCTTTTGCTTCCTCTTCCGCCTTGTTCTTTTTCTCTGCTTTTTCTTCCAAGATTTCGAATGCAGACTCACGGTCTACCATCTTCTCGTAAGTGCCGTAGAGTGGAGATTTGCGGATGGCCTCTGTGCGCTCTTCTGCGGTTAGTGGACCAATCTGTCCTTGTGGACAAAGCATCTTGGCACGTTCAACAAGCATAGGCGCGCCCTTTTCGTCGAGGAATGAGATCAGAGCTTCTCCTGTCTCCAATTGTAAAATGGCTTGTTCCGTGTCAAATTTTGGATTGGTACGGAATGTCTGTGAGATAGCTTTGATGTCCTTCTGATCTTTTGGAGTATAGGCTCTTAATGCATGTTGGATGCGGTTTCCTAATTGACCCAAGATGTTTTCTGGAATATCCATCGGGTCTTGTGTGATGAAGTAGATGCCGACACCCTTCGAACGGATGAGTCGTACAATCTGCTCAATCTTTTCGAGCAAAGCCTTTGATGCATCATTGAAGAGGAGGTGAGCCTCGTCGAAGAAGAATATGAACTTAGGCTTCGGAAGGTCTCCAACCTCTGGCAGTTGCTCGTAGAGCGATGACAACAACCATAGAAGGAATGCTCCGTATAGCTTTGGAGCGTTGAATAGCTTGTCGGCTGCCAAAATATTGATCACACCTTTCCCCTTCTCTATCTGAAGAAAATCGTTGATGTCAAAATCGGGTTCACCGAAGAACTTGTCTCCGCCTTCTCCTTCCAATCGTAGCAATCCGCGTTGGATGGCTCCGATGCTCGCTGAAGTGATGTTTCCGTATTTGTTGGTATACTCTTTTGCGTTTTCGCCTACATAGTTCAGCATTGAACGCAAGTCTTTCAAGTCGATTAAAAGAAGCTTGTTGTCGTCTGCAATTCTGAATATAGCGTTCAGAACACCAGTCTGAGTCTCGTTCAACTCTAAAATTCTGGATAGAAGAAGTGGACCCATGTCAGAGATGGTGGCACGGAGCGGATGACATTGTTCTGCATAGACATCGAAGAAGCGTGCTGGGTAGGCTTGAAAGTTGAACTGAACGCCGAATTCATCCTGTCTCTTCGCGATGAACTTAGACAAAGTTCCTGCTTTGTATATGCCGGAAAGGTCGCCTTTCATATCTGCCATGAAAACGGGCACACCCAAATCACTGAATGATTCTGCCAATACTTGTAATGAAACCGTCTTACCTGTACCTGTTGCACCGGCAATCACGCCGTGACGGTTAGCTTTGTCTGCACATATAAACAAAGGCTTGTCTGAATGTGCTACGTAAAGATTGTCGTTTTGGTCTAACATGTTTTTCCTATTTGTTAAGAAACTGTTTTTTGTAAGTTTTAGAATGAGATTAGAATGCCAGTCGATATTGCAGAATACGCTGAAATTTTCACTAGTTGCGGAGTCTCTTCTTCGACATTGACACTGCTATCTGATAAAGTTCGGCAAGTTATTAAGAATTCAGCAGAAACGAAAGCGTTTTTTGAAAATTGCAGTTTGGTTACAATCAACTAATTCGATCTATTAATTTGATGAATGATTTTCTGCTCGAAAGGGCTTGCCTCGTGCTGTTTTAACATAAAAAAAATCAAATCTTCTCTCGTTATCGTTAAAATGTAGTAAGTTTGTTTTTCAAGTATAAACATAGCAATTGATTGTATGAAACGTTTGGTTTTTGTTGTTTTTATCCTGCTATTTTCGCTGACGGCTTTTTCTCAAGATACAAAAACAACAATTAAAGGAAGTTTGATTGATACGGAGACCAATGAACCATTGGAGTTTGCTACCGTTCAATTACTTCAGTTGCCCGATAGCAGTTTAGCTACGGGAAATATTACCGATAGAAATGGACTTTTTATTTTGAATGATGTAAAAAAAGGCAATTACATCATACGCATCTCTTTTGTCGGATATCAGACCAAAGATTTAGCCGTTAAGGTGAGCGGGATGAAAGATAAAGTGACGCTTAAAACCATCTCCATCGCTCCTGATACTAAACTTTTACAGAGCGTTACCGTAGTTGGACAGGCAGCTCCTGTGACGATTAAGAATGATACGATCGAGTTTAATTCGACCGCCTTCCGTGTGGCAGATGGTGCCATGTTGGAAGATTTGGTCAAGAAGTTGCCAGGCGCAGAAATATCTTCGGATGGTAAACTGATGGTAAACGGCAAGGAGGTCAAGAAAATTTTGGTAGATGGCAAAGAGTTTTTCTCCGATGATCCGAAAGTTTCTCTGAAAAACCTTCCTGCCAATATGGTAGATAAGGTAAAAACATACGATAAGAAGAGTGAAAATGCCCAAATGACCGGAATTGATGATGAGGAGGAGGAGACCGTGCTTGACCTTACCGTAAAGAAGGGAATGAAGAAAGGCTGGTTCGGAAATGTGTTGGGCGGACTTGGAAATAAAAGCAGATATGAGGCAGGTGGAATGATGAACCGTTTCACCGACGATTCTAACTTCTCCGTTCTTGCTTCGACTAACAATACTAATAATGCAGGATTTTCGGAGTTTGGTGATACCGATTTCGGCCGACAAGGTGCAGCCGGATCTGGTGTTACTTCGTCAAAAATGGCGGGAGCTACGTTTGCCCATAATTATAAAAAGACAGAAGTGGGAGGTAATGTTCAGTATGGTTATTCTGACAATGATGCAGAGAAACGTAGTGCAACTGAAACATTTTTGGAAGACGGATCTTCCTATAAGAACGATACCAGCACCACCCGCAGGAAAAGGGATGATGTGGCATCTAATTTCCGTTTGAAATGGACTCCAGATACGATGAACACGATTCTCTTCATTCCTAGAATGACTTTTAGTAGAACAAAATTTGATAGTCATGGAGGTTCTCAAACAAGCAATTCTTTTTATACTCCGTTGAATAGAAAACAGGTTTTTAGTAATAGTGAGGGCGATAATTTCGATATCAATGGTATGTTGCGTTATGTGCGTAAATTGAATGACAGAGGTAGAAATATCTCCATTTTGGCAAAGATGGATTTTCTCCATAACCAGTCTGACAACTACTCCAACTCGGTGACCGATTTCTTCATGGATGACGAGGAGGGTAATGAAATGGACAGTGTCTTATTGACCGACAGATATACGGATAAACTGAGTAATAGCTACACCTACGATTTTGAAGTTGCTTATACTGAACCTATTTTTAAGAACCACTATTTGCAGGTAAAATATGGGTTCCAACACCGCTATTCGGAGTCTCAATCGTTTGCTTATGACAGAGCAGTAGAGCCTTCTGATTTCTTGGATTCGTTGAGCAGTAAGGTCGAAAACAATTACAACAATCATGTGATTGAAGTTGGATTGCAAGGAAAATATACGAAATTGAATTACAAGGCGGGTCTCTCTCTTCAACCACAGAACTCAACATCTGAGACAAGCATTGGCCCCAACAAAGGAAAGACTTTGCAACAGAAGGTGGTCAATTTTGCACCGAACATCCGTTTCCGCTATAAGTTTTCAAAGAAAAACTCTCTTACTTTAAACTATCGCGGACAAAGTAGTGCACCTAACATTGAATACCTTCAGGAGGTGATTGACCAGGATGACCCGTTGAATTTAAAGTATGGAAATCCTGATTTGAAGCCATCTTTCACAAACAATGTACGTTTGCGTTACAACCTCTACGATAGCGAGACACAACGAAACCTCATGTTCAACTTGGGTTACAGCAACACGCTCAATTCTGTGGCTAATAAAATGATTTACAATACCCGTACGGGAGGTAAAGAGACTTATAAGGTGAATGTAAATGGAAACTGGAACACAAACGCATATTTAGTTCTGGGAACGCCGTTGGGTAATAGAAAGTTTACGGTTACTAACTCTACTAATGCAACCTATTCTGAGCGTGTCTCTTTCGCATCAGAAGGAAATAAACTGAATGTAGAGACGAAAGAGTCCAAGGAGTGTACTACACAATCATTTAATATGAATGATAAATTGACGGGTAGTTACCGTGTGGATATGTTTGATATTTCGCTGAATGCTTCTATCGCTTATTTGAATGCTTATAACAAGATCCAGAAGAACAGTAATCGAAACACCTTTGATTACGAGTTTGGAGGAAATGCCAATCTTTATCTGCCTTGGGAGCTATCCATCTCTACAGATATGAACTATAACCTCTATTCTGGTTATACAGATGGGTTTGACGACAGAGAGTTAATTTGGAATGCGCAGATTGCCAAAAACTTCTTGAAAGATAATGCGGCAACCATCCGAATCAAGTTTTACGATGTTTTGCAGCAACAGAACAATCTGTTCCGAAGCGTAAGCGAAACGGAAATCTGCGATACTGAATTCAATACGTTAGGAAGTTATTTCATGGTGCATCTAGTTTATCGTATCAATACTTTGGGCAAAAAGTCGTTTAAGAAAGATAAGGACGATGATGATGGACCTCGTCCAATGCGAGGCGGAGGTCGTGGCGGCTCGCAAGGTGGCCGTTAATACTCCTGCAGAGAGGGTGAGCTAATTCACCTATCTATAGCCTAGAAGATAATAATACAAACCTTTATCGATTAAAAAAGCCGAAGCGTAATCATTACACTTCGGCTTTTCATATATAATCGATTTTTTTTTATTTCTCTATTTCGCTTAGAGGCTTTTTCTTCTTCAACTCAAAGTCGCGGCCTAAGTATTTATCCCTTACGATAGGGTTGGCAGCCAACTCCTCTGGAGTTCCTTGGAACAAAATACGACCCTCGAACAAAAGATATGCACGGTCTGTGATGGTCAAAGTCTCGTCTACGTTGTGGTCGGTTATAAGGATACCGATGTTCTTGTCCTTTAATTTCCAAACAATGTCCTGAATGTCTTGTACTGCAATTGGGTCGACACCCGCAAATGGCTCGTCGAGCATGATGAACTTTGGCTCAATGGCAAGACATCTGGCGATCTCTGTTCTACGTCTCTCACCTCCAGAAAGACGGTCTCCTAGGTTTTTGCGTACATGACCTAAATTGAACTCCTCAATAAGATTTTCCAATTTTTGCTTTTGGTACTCCTTAGAGAACTTCGTCATTTCCAATACGGAACGTATGTTGTCTTCTACTGACATTTTACGGAACACAGAAGCCTCCTGTGCCAAATAACCGATACCGATTTGCGCACGGCGGTAAACTGGATAGCTTGTGATGTCCTGATCGTTCAGGAATATGCGGCCTTCGTTAGGCACAATCAAACCTGTTGTCATGTAGAAAGTGGTGGTTTTTCCTGCTCCGTTTGGACCAAGTAGACCAACTATTTCACCTTGTTTTACGTCGATAGACACGTGGTTGGCAACTGTTCTTTCGCCATATTTCTTTACAAGATTGTCGGTTCGAAGAACCATTTTCTCGTCCATATTCATTATAAAATGTTTTTTGCAAAAATAGTGTAACTTTTAGAAAAACACAATTGATTACCTTATATTTGCAAATTGAAATTGAGTCGGACGGTTTTTGCGTCAACTTTCCGCCCTTGGAAAATGAGAATTTCGCTCAGACAGATGACTCCCCATTAAATTTTAAGTAAATGAAAACAGACTCAAAATCTGTGAATAGTGGAAAGAATCTCTTTATAGAGACTTATGGCTGCCAAATGAACGCGGCAGACAGCGAAGTGGTGGCTTCTATCATGCAAACGATCGGTTATCAGATAACCGAGAACATTGAAGATGCCGATGCTGTTTTTGTCAACACATGTTCAATTAGAGACAATGCGGAGCAGAAAATCAACTCCCGTCTTCAGTATTTTAACTCTTTACGTAAAAAGAAAAAAGGATTGATCGTTGGTATTCTAGGCTGTATGGCCGAGCGTACCAAAGATGAACTTCTGAAAAACGAGGCGGTCGACTTGGTAGTCGGTCCTGATGCCTATTTGGACTTGCCGAATCTGGTGGGTCAGGCAGAACTTGGAGAGAAGGCGATGAATGTGGAGCTTTCTACTACGGAGACTTATAAGGATATTCTTCCTCGAAGATTAGGCAACTTCAGTATCAGCGGTTATGTTTCCATTATGCGTGGATGCAATAACTTCTGTTCGTATTGTATCGTGCCTTATACTAGAGGTCGTGAACGTAGCCGTGAAGTTGAGAGCATCATAAATGAGATAAAGGATTTGCAGGGCAAAAACTATAAAGAGGTTATCCTTTTAGGTCAGAACGTCAACTCGTACAACTACAATGCTGAGAGCGGAGAGGAGATTACGTTCCCTAAGCTTTTGAAAATAATTGCAGAGGAGTTCCCTACAATGCGAATCCGTTATACAACTTCCCACCCGAAGGATATGAGCGATGAAACCTTAAAAATCATGGCATCTTATCCTAATATCTGTAATCATATTCACCTTCCAGTTCAGTCGGGTAGTGACAAGATACTTCAACTCATGAACCGTAAATATACGCGTGAATGGTATTTGGAGCGTATTGCGGCCATCCGTCGTATTCTTCCAGATTGTGGAATTACCACCGATGTGTTCTGCGGTTTCCATGATGAGACAGAGGAAGATCATCAGCAGACGTTGTCTCTTATGAGAGAGGTTGGTTTCGATGCTGCCTTTATGTTCAAATATTCTGAACGCCCAGGTACATACGCATCTAAGAAGTTGCCGGATAATATTTCAGAGGAGGTAAAAATAGCCCGTTTGAACGAGATTATTGCTTTGCAGACTCAACTCTCTGCTGAGAGCAACAAGAAAGACGAAGGCAAGGTGTTCGAGGTTTTGGTAGAGGGCGTTTCTAAACGTTCTAAGGACCAATTGTACGGACGTACACAACAGAACAAGGTGGCCGTTTTTCCTCGTAGTACATATAAAATAGGCGACTTTATCCATGTGAAAGTTCTCTCTTCTACAGCTGCTACTCTGATTAGTGAGGTTGTAGAATAAAAAATAGTTGTTCTGAAAGAATAGGGACCATACCATCAATCGAATGGATATGGTCCTTTTTTAATTGAATACAACCTCTTTTTGCATTTCACATGCAAAATCATTAATTTTACCGTTTCAAAAAGTTTATAGAAATGAACGGGATAAAAAAAATGAAGGGTGAACCAGCGTTCGCTTTCGTGGTCAACTTTCTGATGATGATGCTGGCCTTCAGCTTGTGCAGGGTTTTCTTTTATTTGGCTAATGCAAGCCTTTTTACAGATATGACCTTCGGTCATTTTATGGGATTGATGAAAGGCGGTCTTCAATTTGACTTGACGGCGTTGCTCTATACCAACGCACTTTACCTTGTTATGCAGATTCTTCCATTTCCTTTTAGATACAACGAGCTTTATCAGAAAATAGCGAAATGGATCTTCGTGGTGACCAATTCTTTGGCAATTATTGGAACAAATATAGATGTTGTTTATTTTCGTTTCACGGGACGAAGAACAACATCGTCTGTTTTCTCTGAATTTGAAAATGAGGGTAATCTGGGTAAGGTTTTCGAAGATGCAATTATCAGCAACTGGTATGTCTTCCTTTTTGTTATCCTTTTGATTTTTGCTGTTTGTAAATTCTATTATTTTCCGAGAAAACAAGAAAAGGCAAAGGCTGGATGGACCTATTATCTATGCCATACGGGTTTGTTTTGCTTGTTTGTTTATTTTACAATTATAGGAATAAGAGGCGGCTTTGGCGCATACGTAAGACCCATCACCATGAGCAATGCCAATCAATATGTTAATAAGTCAAATGAGTCTGCAATCGTTTTAAATACTCCTTTCTGTGTTTATCGAACTTTGAGCAGATCTCCCTATAAGGATCCTAAGTATTTTAGGAGTCGGAACGAGATGGAACAATATTTTTCTCCAATGCATTATCCGAAACCAACGGGTCAATTTAAACCGATGAATGTGGTAATTATCATTATGGAGAGCTTTGGAAAAGAGTATATCGGATACTTCAACCATGATCTGGATAATGGAACTTATAAGGGATATACACCATTCTTGGATTCTTTGTTAGCAGAGAGTCTTTCTTTCGATTATTCATTTAGTAATGGACGTAAGTCTATTGATGCTATGCCGTCTATTTTGTCGAGCATTCCGATGTTCAAAGAGCCATACGTGTTGACTCCTTATTATGTGAATGAGATCAACAGTATCGCTTCTTTACTCGGAGAAAAGGGATATTATTCAGCCTTTTTCCACGGTGCACCGAATGGTTCTATGGGATTCCAGGCTTTTGCAAAGTCTGCCAAGTTTAAGGATTATTTCGGAATGGATGAGTATGACGGACCAGATGCTTTTGATGGAACTTGGGCTATTTGGGACGAGGAGTTTTTTCAGTTCTTCGCGAAGAAGATGGGTGGATTTAAACAGCCATTTGTTACCTCTATTTTCTCGGCTTCGTCTCATCATCCGTTTAGTATTCCTCAGAAATACGAAGGCAAGTTTCCTAAAGGCGACAAGCCTATCCATCAATGCATAGGTTATTCTGATTATGCATTGAAACGTTTCTTTGAAGCCATGTCGAAATACGAATGGTTCAACAATACATTGTTTGTTTTATCTGCAGACCATACCAATCAGGTGACCCATAAAGAGTATACTACGGATGCGGAATCTTATTCCATACCGATCTTTTTCTATAATCCAGGAAGTAACCTAAAAGGCAAAAAAAAGGAACTGGTTCAGCAGGTCGATATCATGCCAAGTATCCTTGGTTATCTGAATTACGACAAGCCATACGTGGCATTCGGCAACGATGTGCTAACTCAGTATGACCCGAACAAATATAATGTGAATTACAGCAATCAGATGTATCAGATCTATCGCGGCGATATGTTGTTGCAGTTTGATGGAGAAAAACCGAAGGCGCTCTATAATTACAGAAATGATAGGATGCTCCAACACAATCTGATAGGTAAAATGCCGGTCCAGGATACCATGGAGGTGCTGTTGAAAGCCAATATCCAACAGTATCTTACAAGAATGATAAATAATGAATTAATAATTAAGTGATGAGCAAGAAAGAAATTGTTAAGGTAGGTTTCATTTATTATGTTTTATCCACTCTAGTTGTTTCTATTCAGTTTCTTTTTTATCTGCTGAACAGCCCGCAATTGGAGTATATGGATTTTAGCGGAATGTTTTTTTTCGTGACGGCTGCCATCTCTCAAGCAGCATTGTTCACTTTGATCCCGTTTCTTCTGGTTTTTCTTCCTGTTGCTTTGATTACAGGAAAGGATAAGCTGTCTTATGCGCTTTATCTCATTTTCATTGTGTTGGAAGAAATTCTCCTTTATATCAATGGCTTTGTGTTCAGTCTATATAAGTTTCATATCAATGGTTTTGTGCTTAGCCTTTATTTTGGAGAGGGTGGTGATGAGATTTTCACGTTCGACTTTATGGTCTATCTGAAGATCACCGCAGTTGTCGTTTTTGTTCTTGTAGGCAATGTTTTGTTGGTGATGGCGGCAAGGAAGATATACAAACAATTCAATAAGATCTATTTCGTCCCTTGCTTGTCAGTAATGATTTTCTTCCTTCTCTTTTCCAATCTTTTTCACGCATACGCAGCCGTGGTGCAGAAGCAGTCGGTCATTAAGAGTTCTTCCCATATCCCTTATTATTTTCCACTTACAGCAAACAGATTGATGATAAAATTGGGTGTCATAACTCCTGATGATCTTGTTACTGCCGATTTCGGAAAGAATGGAAATGTTGGTCTTAAATATCCGTTGAAGAAGTTGGAGGTGGATTCTGTTTCTCGTAAAAATATAGTGGTTATCGTCATTGATTCATGGAATTACAATTCGATGAATCCGGAGGCTATGCCTAATGTTTATTCTTTCTCTTCGAAAAATGCTGTTTATGAGAATCATTTGAGCAGCAGTAACGGAACAAGAGGCAGTATTTTCGGTATGTTCTTCGGAACGTCATCTTATTATTGGACTGATTTTGACGTGTCTGGCGTTACTCCTCTTTTGGTTGATGAACTGCAAAAAGAGAATTATGCGATAAAAACATTCCCTAGCGCAACTTTGCAAAACCCTAATTTTGC
Source organism: Paludibacteraceae bacterium (assembly GCA_023227695.1). Classification (GTDB taxonomy): domain Bacteria; phylum Bacteroidota; class Bacteroidia; order Bacteroidales; family Paludibacteraceae; genus RGIG10190. The sequence continues at coordinate 1,150 of JALNVE010000065.1, read as the reverse complement.
AAAACTGCTTTTTTATAAGGTTCCAGGCATAAATGCCAATACGAATGGTGCAACAACGTTTGATAGAGATCGCCAATTGACGAAAGATTTCGTTTCATTTGTCGACACCTCCAAGGTTGGGGACAAACCGTTCTTCGCTTTCTTATTTTATGATCTTGCCCATAGTTTTGAATGTCCCAAAGACAGGGCCCGCAAGTTCACTCCTAGTTGGGATTTTGCTGATTACATGAAGCTCAATAACGATATGGATCCAACACCGTTTTGGAATCTTTATCTGAACTGCGTGAATGCTATCGACTCGCTGGCTGGAGTGGTTTTAAATAAGTTGGAAGAAAAAGGCCTTCTGGAAAATACAATTGTTGTCATTACGGGCGATCATGGCCAAGAGTTTAATGAGAATCATAAGAATTATTGGGGTCATGGAAGTAATTATACTTATCCTCAGATTCATGTGCCGTTTATTGTCCACAGACCAGGAGGAAAGGCGGAGAGACATACTTATCGAACCACCCACTATGATGTGTCTCCAACTCTCATGCGAGAGGCTATGGGAGTGAAGGGCGATCCTCAGGATTATAGCATGGGAAGATTACTTACCGATTCCACTTTTAGAAACTGGCATGTGGTGGGAGACAATCTGAACTTCGCATTCATTGTGGAAGATAATGTCATTATTGAAAAGAAACCATCGGGAAGTCTTGAGATTTACGATGCTCAGCTCAATCCGCTGGATAATTATAAAGTGAAATCGAAAGATTTGAATCAAGCCATCCTTAATCTGAATAAATTCTATAAGTAGAAAGTGTCTGAAATGTGTTATCTTTGTAAATCAGTATTTTAATAATATAGCAATGGCAAAAGAATTGGAACTGAAGTACGGATGTAATCCGAATCAAAAGCCCTCACGTATTTTTATGGAAGAGGGTGAACTTCCTATCGAGGTGTTGAACGGACGCCCCGGTTATATTAACTTCCTCGATGCTTTTAACAGCTGGCAGTTGGTAAAGGAATTGAAAGCAGCAACAGGTCTTCCTGCAGCAGCATCTTTCAAACACGTAAGTCCTGCAGGTGCTGCTGTGGCTGTCGAACTTTCTGATACGTTGAAGAAGATTTATTTCGTGGACGATGCAAAACTCTCTCCTATGGCTAC
>JALNVE010000064.1 GCA_023227695.1 Paludibacteraceae bacterium | reverse complement strand
TCAAAATAAAAAAATACAAATCAAAAAAAATATCCATTCCAGCAAGCTAGCTTGCTGGAATGGATAAATCATAGTATGTTTGTCCAATAAAACCTGTAACGCTTATTTAGGACTTGATATGAACGAATTGGTTTATACCGAAAGCCGCAGGATTTTATTTTATCTTCTCATCCATCGGCCTCGCTATGTGTCTCTCCTGATTTTTCATCGCTGCCTCTTTCGAGCTGTTTGCGTAGCAATATTCGCATAAGTGTGGACAGGTGTTATATTCGCCGATGTCCTTACTGGCAATGCAGCCACAGAACTGTCGCTGACCCGAGTCTTTGTTCCCTTTGTGCTTGACGGCCATCTGTCCATTGGGTAGGGCAATGGCGTTTTGAGGTAGACCGAAAAGACCTCCGTCTTCGATTGTTACCTTCAGATAATTCATCAGTATTTTATCTTGGTAGGCAAGGCGGACAATCAGGTCATCGTCCACGCATTTGTTGTGAGCAATGCCGAATTGCTGCAAACTGATTTTCTCAGCGCAGGTGGCGAGTTGGAAATTCCATTTTTGGTTGAGTTTTGCCAATTCAGTGGCAAACTGTATCATCTCGTCCTCTTTCCATTCGCGGTAATCGATGTGGTTCTTTTCCAAATTCGTTTTTACTTTACGGTAGGAGAGAATGTCTGCAAAACTGAAGACAAGCTTCTCCGTATAGCCCTTCAGCTGGTCGCCAATCTTTTCGATTTTAGCGAGCAGAAGTTCCGGATTGACCTTTTCGGTCAAGAGCAGCGGGTCGAAACGCCAGACAACAGCCCCCAAGCCCTGTTTGTCTACCAACGCACGGAATGTGTCGATACGTTCTTGCAGCGGCGGAACGCCATTCTCGAACCCTTCCTCCTCATAGTCGTTGAGCGTGAACTGGATGTAACAGCCAATGCCGCGTTTCTTCAACTCCTCCAGTTTGTGCAGCAAAGGCCTCGGATTTTTAGACCAAAATACAATAAAACGAGTGTTCTGGTACGAAACGAAGCTCTCCTTGCCGTTGAACGGATTGGTCCATGCCGAGTATCCAACCCTCAGTCTATGAAAGAACCAATCGGCATAAAACGCCGGAATGTCCGTGCTTCGGCTCGCCGACACAATCACTGGTGCCTGCGCTTCAGCCAAAGTTCCGTCTTCTCGTATTATTTGTAGTTTTGGGTGTTGCATGTTTTTATTTCTAATGAATGAGATTCAAATCGAATACATGAAATAATAGTGATAGCTTCATGCCGATTAATCTTTATGCAATTTAGATACTTATTGTCAATTATGGTGATTTTTTGACTTGTGTTTTCAATTATGGCAACACCGTTGCCCAAATCGCTTGAAATGGCTAAACTCTGTTTGTCTAATTTCAAAATTTCACCCTTCATTCCCCCTTCTCAATAAAAATAAAAAAACTATCTTTGTTCTTATCTTGTTATATATGGGATAAGTTTCTATAAAAGAGAGATTATGAGAGAAGAAGATAGCTTTTCGTTGTTGCATTACAACACATTTGGTTTGGATATGCGTTGCCGTACTTTTATGGAGTATGACACGGTGGAGGAGTTGGAAAAGATTGTTTCTTCGGGCTTGCTGTCTCGCTCGAAGTGGTTGCATATAGGCGGTGGCAGTAATCTCCTTTTCTTAAACGATGATTTTGAAGGTGTTGTGCTTCATTCCAAAATCAAGAGAATTGAAATTTTAGAAGACGAAGAGCAGAAAGACGATGTTCTTGTGCGTGTAGGCGCAGGCGTTGTGTGGGACGATTTTGTGGAGTGGTGCGTAGAGAGAGGCTTGGGTGGCGTTGAAAATCTGTCTCTCATCCCTGGTGAGGTGGGAGCTTCACCTGTTCAGAACATCGGTGCGTACGGCACGGAGGCGAAAGACGTTATTTGCCGCGTAGAGGCTATGGATGTCAATAACGCTTTGGTGCGAGTGTTTACCAACGAGGAGTGCCAATTTGCTTATCGTAATAGCTTTTTCAAGAAAAACGGCAACTACATAGTGACTTACGTCACCTTCCTTTTAAAACGAGAATCGGCTTATCATTATAACCTTGAGTATGGCAATATGCGCAAGGCGTTGGAAGGGGTGAAGGATATAAATCTGAAATCCATCCGAAAATCGATTGTTGCGATACGTTCGGCTAAATTGCCTGACCCTAAGGAGATATGCAGCGCCGGCAGTTTCTTCAAAAATCCGGTTGTTCCGTTAGCGGTATATGAGCGCGTTTTGAAGGATTATCCTCAGATGCCTTCGTACGAGATCTCAGCTGCCGAGCGTAAAATTCCTGCCGGATGGCTCATCGAGCAGTGTGGCTGGAAAGGAAAACATCTTGGTCGTGCAGGCGTATACGAGAAACAGGCTTTGGTGTTGGTCAATATTGGCGGCGCATCAGGCAAAGAGATCTGGAACCTCGCCGAAGAGATTGTCAAGTCGGTGAAGGAAAAATTTGGAATCGAAATTTCGCCGGAGGTTTGTTTGGTAAAATAGTTTCTAAACTACGAATCTCCATTCGCGAGACATAAAAAAAGGCTGGATCAATTCAATTTGATTCAGCCTTCCTATTTTAAACCGCATTAGCGGTAACTATTTACGCATGCACATACGTTCCGATATTCTCGCCACTCATAACCTTTTTCAAGTTTCCAACCTCATCCATGTTGAAAACTACGATAGGAAGTTTGTTGTCGCGGCAAAGAACGGTTGCGCTCAAATCCATCACCTTAAGATTGCGGTTTAAAACCTCGTCGTAAGAGATGTCGTCAAACTTAGTAGCCGTAGGGTCTTTCTCTGGGTCGGCAGTGTAGATGCCGTCCACGCGGGTGCCCTTCAACATAACGTCTGCTTCGATTTCAATTCCTCTCAAAGAAGAACCTGTATCTGTTGTGAAATATGGATTTCCAGTTCCTGCAGAGAAGATGGCGATTGTTCCGCTGTTCAAAGTCTCGACAGCTTTGTCTTTGCTGTAAAATTCACCGATAGGCTCCATTCTGATGGCTGTAAGAACGCGTGATTTTGCGCCGACGCTTGTCAATGCTGAGTTGAGTGCCAAACTGTTGATGACGGTTGCCAACATTCCCATCTGGTCGCCCTTTACACGGTCAAACCCTTTTGAAGCTCCGCTCAATCCACGAAAGATGTTACCACCACCGATAACGATTCCGATTTGGATTCCCATGTCGGCAATCTCCTTGATCTGTTGTGCATATTCCATCAGACGTATCTCGTCTATACCATATCCTTTTTCTCCCATCAACGATTCACCGCTGAGTTTCAATAAGATTCTCTTATATTTATTAGCCATATTGTTTTGATTTTTTATTGTTCGCAAAAGTAGAAAATTAATCGTATTGAAACATTATCTTTTGTTCTTTAAGTGGTTTTTGAATGTCCAAATTTCTTAAAATATGTTGTTATATAGAACGTGTAAAGGCTATCAAATGTTTGATTAATAGAGAAATATTGGCATATCTAAAAATACATTTTATCTCAAAATGGACTAATTTTTTCGTCTTTAATCTTAATTTCATTACCTTTGTAGGCTATGTTTTATAGAGTGTTGATTTTTGTACACATAAAAGAGGTAGATTAAATTTTGAATATGAACGCAATAGAAAAAGTTGGCTCATATGCTGTTTTGATGAAAAGAACGTTTGGACTGCCTGATAGGTGGCGAATGTTTTTCCGTCAATTCTTGGATGAGATACAGAAACAAGGTTTGGATTCTTTGGCTATTACGATTATCATCTCCGTGTTTATCGGAGCCGTAATTACCATTCAGATGGTGTTGAATACAAGTAATCCGTTATTGCCAGATTATGCTACGGGTTTGGCTGTACGTGATACATTGTTGTTGGAGTTTTCATCTTCCATCCTTTGTTTGATTTTAGCAGGAAAGGTAGGTTCAAGTATCTCTTCTGAGATAGGAACCATGCGTATAACGGAGCAGATTGACGCTTTGGATATCATGGGTGTGAATTCTGCCAACTATTTGATTTTTCCGAAGATCACAGCATTTATGACCATCATTCCTTGTTTGGTTATTGCCAGTATGTTCTTCGGAATTCTTGGAGGTTATTCAATGGCCTATTTCACGGATATCATTACTATACATGAGTATGTTTATGGAATTCAGTTCATGTTTGTTCCGTTCTACATTACTTATTCAGTGATTAAAGGAATTGTCTTTGCATTCATCATTGCATCCATTGCGGCTTATTACGGTTACACCGTTAAGGGCGGATCTCTAGAGGTTGGTAAAGCTAGTACGGATGCAGTAGTTAACAGCAGTGTTATCATATTGTTGTTCAATGTAATGTTGACAAAATTGTTATTGTCATGATCGAGGTTAAAAACATAAGCAAGGCTTTCGACGGACCAGTGTTGAAAAATGTTTCAACTATATTGGAGACGGGAAAGACGAATTTGATTATCGGACAGAGTGGTTCGGGAAAGACGGTGTTGATGAAGAGCATTGTGGGTATCCATAAGGTGGACTCTGGTGAGATTCATTACGATGGTCGTGATATTACAAAGATGAAACGTAAGGACCGTAACCATTTCAGACGTGAGATGGGAATGTTGTTCCAAGGTTCAGCTCTTTTTGATTCATTGACGGTTCTTGAGAATGTGATGTTCCCTTTGGAGATGTTCTCTTATGATTCTCCGAAAGTGCGTCATGAAAGAGCGGTCTTCTGTTTGGAACGTGTGAACCTAGGAGATGCATTGGACCTTTATCCATCAGAAATCAGTGGTGGTATGCAGAAACGTGCGGCCATTGCAAGAGCCATTGTACTGAACCCTAAATATCTGTTCTGCGATGAGCCTAACTCAGGATTGGACCCAATCACTTCTTTGTTGATTGATAGGTTGATTCAGGAGATTACGCATGAGTTCAATATCACTACCATCATCAATACGCACGATATGAACTCAGTAATGGAGATTGGTGAAAACATCGTCTTCATTAATAAAGGAGAGAAGGCTTGGCAGGGAACAAAAGAGCAGATTTTTGATACGGATTGTGAGCCGCTCAATAATTTTGTGTTCGCTTCTAACTTATATAAAGAGTTGAGGGTTGCGCATAAAATGTTCCTTGAGGGTGAGGCTAAGAAGTTGATAAAATAAAACTTCTTTGCTTTTTATTTGTGTTACTTAAGGTGGGTTTTATTAATAACCACCGTAAAAAGATAGAAATATGATGGTTGTGTTTTGTTGTCTTTGAATAAGTTTTAGCTGCATTAGACAATTTAGAGCAAGCTCTATTGCGCTCGTTTGCAAAAACTTTTGGCCTCTTTTCATTTCGGTTCTATTTGCCACTTTTTTCGGTTGTATAGCACGCTATGTTCCTTAAATCAGTGACATTTAAACCTCGAAAACTGTCTTTAATACAACAAGCTAATTAATAGTACCCATCTAAATACTGATAAAATATGGCTATATTAATTTTTTTTAAAGCTCCTAAGGTTCGTAAGTTCAATTATCAACCTATCTATTGGAATCCAGAAAAGGAGGCTATGGATGAGCGTAAGAAACGTATTGCTCAGGAAGTAGCAATAGAAAAAGGTGAAAAGGTCGATTATCAGCCAACTATTCGTAAAGGTTTCTTAAGCGATAAGCGTAAAACAATGTCGGCTAACAGAAGCAAACGTTTGTCTTCTTTGATTTTCTTGGCATTCATTGTTATTGCTCTGATATATTTTGTACTACTGCGATAAGGGAATCATCTTTAAAAACTGATGGGTATAGATAGTATCTGTCGTTTTTGTTCAGAAACGAAATGCGTCTCGGATGGTCGGCAAGAGCGGACAGAAAAGTCTGCTAATAAATTTCTGGCAATTTCAGGATGGCATTAACCTATGGTAGAGATGTGTGATTTCCGTCTCTAAAGAAATAAAAAAAGAATTCACATTCTATTTTTATTTCCGATAAGGCTCGCAGCCGACGAATGGAATGGAGAGGATGTTCGTTTTGTAAACGCCTTCCTTTTCGTCTTTTTGCACAAGACATCGGTTTGTCCTTGTGCATTTTGTGTTTTTGAGATTTCTTTTTATTTTTCAAGATAAAAACAGATTTAAGAGATGAACGATATTATCCATGTGTTGCCAGACTCAGTAGCCAATCAGATAGCGGCGGGAGAGGTTATCCAACGTCCTGCCTCAGTGGTGAAGGAATTGGTGGAGAATGCGATTGATGCTGGTGCCCAACACATACAGGTGATTATTAAAGATGCCGGACGAACATCCATACAGGTGATTGATGATGGTAAGGGTATGTCTGAGACGGATGCCCGTCTTGCATTTGAACGTCATGCTACTTCGAAGATTAAGAACGCCAACGATCTGTTTGCCCTTCATACGATGGGTTTCCGTGGTGAGGCTTTGGCTTCTATTGCCTCTGTTGCTCAGATGGAATTGCGTACAAAGAGGCGAGAGGATGAGTTGGGTACTATGATTCAGATTTCGGGTAGTAGGATTGATAACCAGGAGCCTATCTCTTGCCCCGACGGTTGTAATTTCTGCGTGAAGAATCTTTTTTATAATGTGCCTGCCCGCCGAAAATTTTTGAAGTCGAACAAGGCTGAATTTTCTCATATCGAACAGGCATTTCTTCGTATCGTATTGGTTTATCCCAACATACATTTTGAGTTGAAGCATATCCTAACGCTCTCAACTCGTCCTGAAGAGACGGTTTGTTACAATTTGCCTCCATCTACTCATCGCGAGCGTATAGTGAATGTCTTTGGGAAACAGATCAATTCCAATCTTTTCAGTGTGAATGCCGATTCAACGATGGTGAAAATTTATGGATTTGTAGGCAAACCAGAGTCGGCCAAGAAGCAGAATGATAAAGAATACTTCTTCGTCAATAACCGTTTTATCAAGCATCCCTATTTCCATAAGGCCGTGATGCAGGCGTACGACCGTATGTTGCAGCCTGGTTTTTCTCCCGATTATTTTCTCTATTTTGAAATAGACCCGGAGAATATCGATGTAAATATTCATCCAACCAAGACGGAGATAAAGTTTGAAAACGAGCCTGCTATTTGGCCTATTGTTTTGGCTGCGGTGAAGGAGGCTTTGGGTCGATTCTTAGCCTTCCAGACCATCGATTTCGATCAGGAAAATACGTTGGATATCCCTGCTTTCACCCATTCGAAAGAGCTTACTTCAACGCCGGAGGTCAAGGTGGACCCGTCTTACAATCCGTTTAAAACGGGTAGCAGTGCAGGTTCTTCATATAAAAGACCGAAAGACGATTGGAGCAAGTTATACGAAGGCTTTGAATCTGAAAAGGGTAGCGGTTTCCCTAAAATCGCAGAGGAGGAGTCGCTCGAATTTTCATCACGCATCTCTGAAGAGGAGGACGAGGATGTGGAGGTGGATACAACTCCAACCATCAAAGAATTTTCTGGATCGGAGACTGACCGAGACCCATGTGCATCGCAGTATTTCCAGTTCCGAAATAAATATGTTTTGACGACGGTCCATTCAGGCTTGATGTTTATAGATCAGCATCGTGCGCATGTGCGTATATTGTACGATCGTTATGTTAAGAATTTCAATGAGAAGAAGGGATTTTCGCAGAAGATGCTTTTCCCTGAATTGGTGCAGCTAATGCCTTCTGAGGCACTCTTCATGGAGGATATCATGGACGATCTCTATTATCTTGGTTTTGAAATCTCCAATATGGGTAACAATACATTTGCAGTGAACGGTGTGCCAGCCATCAATACAAGCTTGAATGCGAAGGATTTCTTGTTGAGGATGATTGATTCCGTGAAGGATCAGAACTTGGATGTGAAGGGTGAAATTGGCGAGAATTTGGCTTTGTCGCTCTCCGAATTGGCAGCTATTCCTTACGGAAAAGCAATGCATAAGGAGGAGCTGGAGTCGTTGATCAATGATCTGTTTGCTTGTCCAAACCACGATTTCACGCCGAACAACAAGCCGATTATCTCCATTATACAGGATGCGGATTTGGAGAAGATGTTCAAATGATTGAAAGTTTTTTTTACTAAGAATAAAAAAATTGCAGATGTTCTGTTCTGAACCCCTGTAAAGAAAGGAATAACGTTATGGAGTTTTGTCCGAAATGTGGAAATGAATTGGAGTTGAGACTTTGTCCCGGAGAGGAGAATATGATCCCCTTTTGTACAAAGTGTAACGAGTTCAGATTTCCGATGTTTAATGTGGCCATCTGTACGGCTTTGTTCAATCATGATAAGACAAAGCTTTTGATGATGAAACAGTACGGTCGTGACAAGTACAGTTTTTTGGCTGGTTACGTTAATAAAGGTGAGGAGGCTGAGTGTGCTTTGAGGCGAGAGATGATGGAGGAGATGAAGATGCAGCCCGATACCTCTGAGTTTCTTTACAGTGCCTATTTCCAGAAATCAAATACCTTGATGCTGAACTTTCTTACAACGGTGACTGATGAATCGTTGGATGGTGCCTCGCCTAATGAGGTGGATGAGGTCCATTGGTTCAATTCCTATGACGAGGCCTACGAGGCCGTTATCAAAGGCAGCTTGGCTGAGCGATTACTGAAAACGGTGAAACCTTTTTTTTATACGAAGTGATTTTGCAGTAAATAAGAACGTTAGCCTGACGGCTATACGGCTACCAAAGGGTCAGTACTTCGTGATTTTTCCCTGCCCGAGAATATACAAAAAGGCTGAGCCAATTCAGATTGGTTCAGCCTTTTCGTTTTCGCTTTCTGCTAAAAATAATTAGATCAGTTTAAAATCATTTCTTTATCTCCACCTTCACCACCTTAAATCCCAATGCGTTAAACATCGTCTTAAACTGTTGTTTGGCATTGTCTTCGGCCATTTTGATGTTCTGCTTGGTGAAGGCACGAGCCTTCATTGTCCTTTTTGCTTTGCTATACATCTTATTTTTTAATGTAGCCGTCATTCTGCCGCTTTCGTAGAAGGTGCGGGTGTTAGCCTCGTCTATGAATTCTGTATCCAAAATCTCAACGGCTGGCAAATAGATGTATGCTGTGTCGTGTTTGCAGACAATCCAATTCTTTCTAGCCTTCTGCATGTCCATTCCCAAACGGATAGTGCCTCTATAGATGCGCGCAAACTGGTCGTTGCTGAGAGTTCTGACGATAGTGGTATCGATAAACTCTTCCGTCTGTATGGTCAGAAATTCCCATTCGGCAATTGATTTGATAGAGGTGATGTCCATGGCTGTCTCTCCAATTTTACCTTCATTTTGATCTTTGACCTCTGCCTTTTTTATAAAATACATCACAACCAATCCGATGACTAATATCACCCAAAATATCGGACTTTTTGCCAAACTTACTGGTATCTGAGGTGTTCTTGTTCTTCTCATTTTACTTTGTAATATTAGACTCTTTATACATGTCGAAGATAGTCTTCTCTTCATGTTTGTTGTTTTCGATCTCTTCCCTGAAGTTTATCGTGATGTTCTCCGGACTGTAACCTACAGCTGTGAAGATGGGTAGGAGGGCCGTATAAGCTGAAGTCCTGGATCTGTCGATGATGTCCGTGTCTTTCATTTTGGCCATAATGCTGGTGATACCTTGTTGCAGGAAAGACCGCTTCTCCTCTTCGCTGAAACGAGTGCGGTTCCAAGAACGGAACTCCTTCTCGTTGTAGTGGTCTATCTTAGATGATGTAAGCTCCATTTTAGGGTCGGGAAGAGTAACCGTGACTTTTTCTCCCTCAAATTTTACATTGCTTTCGTTGAATCCGCTGAAGTCAATATAGGCCTTTATGGTAGCATCGACTGGGATGGCAATCTTTCGATCTCCGGGAATAGGAATACTGATTTTTTGGAAGAAAAGGCTGCTTTCAAAAGCACTCATGTCTTCGTATGTGATGATTTTACGTATGTTGTATTGTACGGTATAAAGTTTGGAACATTTGGATACAGATAGAATGGCGCTTTTGTTTTTCTCTTCCTGCGTCTTTTCTTTACTAGAGCATCCTCCGATAAGTAGGAGGATGCTCAATATTATCAATATCCTAAATTTGGAAATATTCATGTTTTCTATTTTGGAGAATATTATTTGCCTAATAGATTTTTGATCATGTTTGAAATTTCTGTGTTCTGGTGAATTCCTGAGAATTTTTCAGCACCGGGACCGAAAGCGTAGACAGGAACCATAAGTCCTGTATGTTGTAACGTGTTGAATTGAGTGGATACTTTGCCTTTCTGGAAGTCGCCGTTCAAGATGGTTAGGCCTCCTGTCTCGTGGTCGGCAGTGATGACAACAAGTGTGTTGCCGTCTTTAGCAGCGAAATCCAAAACGGCACCAATTACTTTGTCGAAGTCCAACATCTCTGCAATCATGTATGATTCATTGTTTTTGTGACAAGCCCAGTCAATCTGCGAACCTTCAATCATAAGGAAGAAGCCGTTCTCTCCTTGACTCAAAAGCCTGATGGCAGTATTAGTACCGTCTAAAAGAAGATCGCCTCTGCCACCTTTTATGCTTTCTGGATGATCTTTAGCAACCAATCCAGCCAATTTTCCGGATTTCATGTTTTTTACCTCATCCATGTCTGTTGCAACAGTGAAGCCTTTTTTCTTCAGATCTTTTGTGAGGTCTTTTTTGTCTTTTCTTTTAGTGAAATAGGTCAAACCACCACCAATGAAAACATCGACAGGTGATTTGAGATAATCAGCGGCAATTTCTTCGTTCATTTCTCTGTTGTTTTGGTGAGCGACAAAGCTGGCTGGTGTTGCGTGTGTAACCGAGCAACTCGCTATGACTCCGGTCTTTTTGTCGTTCGCTGCAGCATAGTCTAGAACAGAAGGAACGGCAACAGAATCGGGATTCATTCCGATCATTCCGTTTTTTGTCTTCACTCCACAGGCGAGGGCAGTACCTCCGGCGGCCGAGTCTGTGATATAGTCGTTGGCTGAATAAGTTCTTGAGAATCCAGTGAACGGGCATCTCAACAGATTCAGTGAATCATGGTTGGCTGTCATGCCTGCGTAAACTTGGGCAAGCCCCATGCCGTCACCAATCATGTAGATCACGTTCTTTGGTTTTTGCTGAGCCATTGCATTCAGTGAGAAGATGCAGAGGATGGCTGCGGCTGCTATTTTTTTGTAAGTTGTCATAACTCTATTCTTTAAATTATATAAGGAAACATTAATCTCTTGAAGTTTTCCATCTGACTCTCCAAATGCCGTCAGCGTAGCTGCTGCTAAGGATCTTGAATGTGCCTACTTTCGATGTGTTCTCCACGTGTGCACCGATGCAAGGGCAAGAGTCGTAATTGCCTATGTGGACAATCTTGAGCGTGTCTGTTGCATCTTCAGGAAGGCGTGAAAGGTTGTATTTGACTTTTGCCTCTTCCTTGTCCATATATTCTGATGTGACGCAAAGATTCTGCGCGATGACGTCGTTCATTCTCTTTTCAATCTCTGCGATCTCTTCTGCAGATGGCTCTTTCAGAAGAGCGTAGTCGCATTTGGATTTTTTCTCTTCAATGTGTGCGTTCTCTGCTCGTCCACAATTGAACATCCTGATCATGGTCTGATTCAGCAGATGTTCTGCCGTATGGTTAGGGCAGTAATATTGTTTTTTAGCTTCGTTAGTGATAGCTTGTTCCATTATCTTTACTTTATTTGTTTGTAAAGTTATGGATTTTTCTGTTTTTTATAAAAGAAAAGGTTGAGGCTTTTTCGTTTTGAAGAATTTAATAAGTGCTAATTGTGTTTGAAAAACAAATAAGACCTCTCTATCATCCCTTTTTCTTCGGAACGATAAAAAGTATTTGCAACTTCATTAAAGCTGGATTCAAGCGGACAATGCAACCTCATTTAAATCCAAGTTTGTCAATTGTTTAAATTTTTGTAAAGGAGTCATATACCCTAATCTTTTCCTCGGTCTCGAGTTTAAGATGTTTT
>JALNVE010000063.1 GCA_023227695.1 Paludibacteraceae bacterium | reverse complement strand
GTCAAAATAAAAAAATACAAATCAAAAAAAATATCCATTCCAGCAAGCTAGCTTGCTGGAATGGATAAATCATAGTATGTTTGTCCAATAAAACCTGTAACGCTTATTTAGGACTTGATATTTCAACATTGAAAATGTATGATGAAATAATCAATGCAAGTTTTGTATTGTAATTGATTGATATTTAATGCGTAATAAATTCAAGAGTCGATCTTAAAAACAAATGGACGGATCGGATATTAGATTATCCGTAATTTTGCATAAATGGTTTAAAGCTGTCTACGGACTTTTTCTCTGATCCAATTTTAGTCTATTTCCAACTCCAGCTCTTTGAACAGTTTGGCTAAGTCTTGGTTGTTTTCCATCATGTTCTTAAAACGGTCTTTAGGCGAGAGCATCTTCTTGTTCTCCGTCTGTTCCATGATGCGGATGTACATCTGAATTTTTCCGTTCTGAAGTTTCTGAGAAAGAAAGGATAGAATAGAAGGTCGCTCATTAAGAAGCTCCTTCTCCTGCATAGGGTTGTCCACGGAGACTTCGATAAATAAGTTGTCTTTCATGGCAGGTTTGTAACTCTGCATGGTGGTCACAAGAATCTTCTTGTCTGGAATGGTGTTGATGTATTCGTTCCAAGCACGGAGCAAATCTTGTTCGTTGAACTGATTTTCGCTTTTTACATCAACAGGTACAAATCCGTTGTCTACCTTTTTGTCTGCATCACCGTTGAGGATCTTTTTGATGGAGACTCCTGGCATTTGTTCTGGTCGGATGCGTTTGATAGGCTGCACGGTCTGTTGCGTCTGAGTTTTCCCAGATGCTGCGTTTTGTCTGCCTTGATTGTTTGCTTGTGCAGGTGCTGCCGGTTGGTCAGGCGTGAAGAAGTTATCTATTTGGAATAGATCTTCGTCGCCCCAATCGTCTAGATCATTTTTTTTTTTCGTCCGAGAGTTGGCACAATCGGATGAGCGTCAATTCTACCAGTAACCTCTTGTTTTTACTGATTCGGTAGTTGAGATCGCATTCGTTGGTGAGCCTTAACGCATTGAATAAGAATTGGTCGTTGCAGGCTGTCGCTTGTTTCTTATAGTTTTCTTGGATGTTGGCACCTACTTCCAAAAGAGGAAGAGTACGTGGGTCTTTGCTGACCAATAGGTTACGGAAGTGTTCGCTCAAACCGTTCACAAAACCTTGTGCCTCGAATCCTTTGCTCAATATCTCGTTGAAAATCAGAAGACAATCCGTAACGTTTCCAGCTAAGAAATTATCAACCAATTTAAAATGGTAGTCGTAGTCCAAAACGTTCAAGTTCTGGATCACTTTCTTGTATGTTATCTCGTTTCCGCAGAACGAAACCATTTGGTCAAAAATGGACAATGCGTCACGCATACCTCCGTCGGCTTTTTGGGCAATGATGCTCAATGCTTCAGGTTCTGCTTGGATGCCCTCCTTCTGAGCTACGTTCTGAAGGTGAGCAATGGTGTCGTTTACACTGATGCGGTTGAAATCGTAAATCTGACAACGGGAGAGGATAGTAGGCAATACCTTGTGCTTCTCGGTTGTAGCCAAGATGAAGATGGCATGCTCTGGTGGCTCTTCCAATGTTTTTAAGAAAGCATTGAATGCGGAAGATGACAACATGTGCACCTCATCGATAATGTAGACGCTGTATTTGCCAATTTGAGGCGGGATACGCACCTGGTCAATAAGTGAACGGATATTGTCAACGGAGTTGTTGGATGCCGCATCCAACTCATGGATGTTGTAAGAACGCTGCTCGTTGAAGGCTTTGCAGGATTCGCATTCGTTGCAGGCTTCGTGGTCGGGAGTCAGGTTCATGCAGTTGATTGTCTTGGCGAAAATACGCGCACAGGTAGTCTTTCCCACACCTCTTGGTCCGCAGAAGAGATATGCATGCGCAAGATGGTTACTTACGATAGCGTTCTTCAGCGTACTGGTGAGAGCTCCCTGGCCCACAACCGTTTCGAATGTGGACGGACGATATTTCCTTGCCGAAACAATAAAGTTCTCCATTAACTGCTTTTTTACGTCTGCAAAGATAGCTCTTTCCTTTTAATAAGTTCCCCAAATCTTGGGTTTGTTATAAACATAATTTCAACATTTCAAAAGATGAGTCCATGAAGAGGGGTCGCTGTGTATCTTTTTACTTTATGGACTTTAAAATTTCAATAACTTTTTCTGGCGGGGATAAATAAATTTTGCTTTTATCCCATATAAATGGGATATTTGTATATGATTATTAGAAAGGAGTGAGGTTTTGTTATGTTGTACGATTTTGATGAGATATTAGACAGAAAAGGAACTGATTCAGTAAAAGAGGACGGTGCCAAATTCTTATGGCACCGCGATGATTTGCTGCCTCTATGGGTGGCAGATATGGACTTCCGTACAGCTTCGTTTATCATGGACGCTATCCGTTCCCGTTGTGAACATGAGGTGCTGGGTTACTCTCTTCATCCTGAAGGGTGGTCTGATTCTGTTGCAGCTTGGCTGTTTCGTCGCCATGCATGGAAGGTAGATTCTTCGTGGGTCGGTTTTGTGCCTGGAGTTGTGCTTGGAATGGCGATGGGTTTGCGTTGCTTTACTTCGCCCGGCGACAAGGTCATGGTACAGTCGCCCGTCTATCCTCCCTTTTTCGATTTGGTGAAACAAAGTGGCCGAGAGTTGGTCGTTAACCCGCTCGTGTTGAATAACGGTCTGTTTAATATGGACTTTGATGCCTTGAGACGTGATTTGAAAGGCTGCAAAGTCTTGATGTTGTGCAATCCTCAAAATCCGGGCGGACGAATTTGGAGCAGAGAGGAGCTGCGTCAACTTTCCGATATTTGTGAAGAGTACGGAGTGCTCGTTTTCTCTGATGAGATTCATGCAGATATGTTTCTGCCAGGCTTCCGTCATAATGTCTTCGCAACGGTTTCTGATTATGCGGCATCCCATACCATCACGTTCTTGTCTGCCAGCAAGGCATTTAATATGCCGGGTTTGGGCTCGGCCTATTTTGTGGCGTCTGATGAGAAGCTCAGAACCCAGTTCACTGCTTTTATAGAGTCTCTGCATCTTCAATATGGAAATGTTTTTGCCTTCATCGCCCTTATGGCAGCCTATACGGATGCGGGCGAGGATTGGCTCAACCAGATGCTGAACTATGTGCAGCGCAATGTGGATTATTTGGATAACCGAATTCAAAAGTCCATGTCGGCCATCAAAGTGATGAGACCTCAATCGTCTTTCCTTGTTTTCTTGGATTGTAGGGAATTGGGTCTTTCTCAGGAAAATTTGGTGAAGCTCTTTGTAGACAAAGCGCATCTTGCCTTGAACGACGGTGCTACTTTTGGTCCAGGAGGAGAGGGCTTTATGCGTATGAATGTAGCCTCTCCGTCTTGTTTTATGGTTGAGGCTTTGGACCGTTTACAGGAAGCTTTGAAGTAAAGCTTTGGTTATATTTTTGGAATCCTATATTTAAAATGTTATCTTTGTGAGAAAGGAAGCAATAAACTTTTTTGCTGATGTTAAAAAACAATCGTAGATACTGCAATCGTCAAGTTTTGCATTTTCGTCGTTGGTCGAGGAGAGTGTATTCATTGTTTGCGTGCGTAGGTAAAGAGGTTGTAATTAGTCAGCTGAAAAATTGTGTGGCAGTAAGCAGTCTCTGCAAATCTCACGCTAGTTTGGTTTTGGAGCTGCGTTTCTTGGCTCAACGCTTTGGCTTGTTAGTGGAAATGGATGAAAGTGCCGATGAGGACGATTCACCAAATGCCCGTTTGTTGGCCTTGTTAAACCCTGTTGTCTCCTCATGTGACCCATGTGCGGCTTTTAAATGTTTGTCAAATAAAAGAACTATGGAATTTATTTCCATGGTCTTGATTTGGGGAGCGGATGTCGATAAGATATCCGTTCCTCTTTTTTTATCCCCCAAATTGAGATTATAAAAATGAATGGTATCGAGACTTTAAAAAATAAAGTGCTTGCGGGCATCCCTTTGCAGATGGAGGAAGTCTGCGCATTGGGAGAAAATCCCGATCGCAAGGCCGTATTGGATGCAGCAGCTGAAATAACAGTGAAGATGGCCCCTCGTGGTTGTCATCTCTGTAGCATTATCAATGCCCGTTCTGGACGTTGTACCGAAGATTGTAAATGGTGTTCGCAGTCGGCACGCCATCATTGCGACGTAGAGGTTTATCCTTTAGTTGATGAAAAACAGGCTTTGGAGGGCCTTTATCTCTCTTGTGAGCGTAAAGTGAACAAATATTCATTGGTGACGAGCGGTAAAAATCTTTCAGATACTGATCTGCAGAAAATCTGCAAACTCTATTCTCGTATGAAACAGGAGAATAAATGCGGCCTTTGCGGCTCGTTGGGTTTGCTGACGAAAGGGCAGTTGAAGGCCTTGAAGGATGCGGGTATGAGTACCTTCCATTGTAATTTGGAGACAGCTCCATCTTT
This sequence comes from Paludibacteraceae bacterium, assembly GCA_023227695.1. Lineage (GTDB taxonomy): Bacteria > Bacteroidota > Bacteroidia > Bacteroidales > Paludibacteraceae > RGIG10190. Next base: position 7,455 of record JALNVE010000063.1, on the reverse strand, counting down.
CTTCAAAAATCTTTGTACCTCTCATACGTCCGAAGAAAAAATGCAGTCTTTGCGCTGGGCCAAAGAGGTGGGGTTGGAAATTTGTTCTGGAGGTATCATCGGAATGGGAGAGAGTCGTCAGCAACGCATTGAGTTGGCTTTCGCCTTGAAGTCGTTGGAGGTGCCTTCTATTCCTATAAATGTGTTGGATCCGATAAAGGGAACGGAGTTGGAGAAAGAACCGCTCATTTCGGATGATGAGATTTTATTGACGGTTGCTCTGTTCCGTTTTGTCAATCCTACGGCTTATCTGCGATTTGCAGGAGGAAAGACCAGACTTTCGGAAGAGACGCTGACCGAGGCAGTCCGTGTTGGCATCAATGCCGCCATTGTGGGCGATATGCTGACCACTCCCGGCCTTCAGGTCGATGCCGACCGAAACAGATTTATTCGTCAGAACAGATAAAATCAAGAAAGAAATATGGATTTAGATTTTGATAGAGAGCATCTGTGGCATCCTTACACCTCCATGCTAGACCCATTACCGGTCTATCCGGTGGTAGGTGCATCGGGTGTCTATTTAGAATTGGAGGATGGACGAAAATTGGTGGATGGAATGTCGTCATGGTGGGCCGCCATTCATGGCTACAATCATCCTTATATCAATGAGGCTGTTGAACGACAGTTGCATAAGATGAGCCATGTGATGTTTGGTGGCATCACGCACGAACCTGCCATCGAGTTGGGAAAGCGTTTGCTTTCGATGGTACCCAAAGGCCTTACCCGCATCTTTTATGCCGACAGTGGCTCTGTAGCGGTGGAGGTTGCCATGAAGATGGCAGTTCAATATTGGTATTCGAAAGACAAACCCGAAAAGAATAACTTTTTGACCATCCGAAAGGGTTACCATGGTGATACTTGGGATGCTATGTCGGTCTGCGACCCCCTCACGGGAATGCACGGTCTCTTTGGCTCGGCTTTACCTAAGCGATTCTTCGTGGCTTCGCCATCGGTTGGCTTCTACGATGAGTGGGATGATGCCGTCTTCCAACCGATGCGTAAGGCTTTGTCCGAACATGCCAATGAGTTGGCGGCTGTCATTTTGGAGCCAATCGTGCAAGGTGCGGGCGGTATGTGGTTTTACCATCCCCGCTACTTGTCAGAGCTTCGTCGTTGCTGCGATGAGTACGGCGTGCTGTTAATTGCCGATGAAATAGCCACAGGCTTTGGTCGTACAGGCAAACTGTTTGCATGCGAACATGCGGGCATCTCGCCTGATATTATATGTATAGGAAAGGCATTGACGGCTGGTTACTTGACCTTCTCTGCGGTCTTGGCAACAGATGAGGTGGCTTTGTCCATCTCTCGAAAGAGTCCAGGCTCGTTTATGCACGGACCTACATTCATGGGCAATCCGTTGGCTTGCTCAGTGGCGTTTGCCTCTATCGATATTTTGATGCAGAGCGGTTGGAAAGAGAAGATTGCGGCTATCGAAAAACAGATGAAACAAGAGTTGGCGCCGGCAAGAGAATTTCCATCTGTAGCAGATGTTCGTGTGCTTGGTGCTATCGGTGTGGTGGAGATGAAAGAGCCGGTTGATATGGCTTTCCTTCAATGTGAGTTTGTGGCTCATGGCGTGTGGATTCGCCCTTTCGGACATTTGGTTTATATCATGCCGCCTTACATTATAAAGCCGGAAGAGTTGAGAAAATTGACTTCCGCTCTTCTGGATATTTTAAATTGATGGTTTTATGGAGATAGAAGAAAGATTAAAACAAATAAGGGAAGCGGGTACGTTCCGAAGCCTGCCTCATATTTCCCATAATGGAAAATATATAAAGGAGGGCGATGCTTGGCTGTTGAACGTTTCGTCCAACGATTATCTCGGACTCTCCTCTGTAAACTCTTTTCGGAAAGAGTTTGCCTCTGTATGCGATGAGTCACAGGCAATTTATACCTCTTCTTCAGCAAGATTGCTTACGGGTAATTTTCCTATTTACGACGATTTGGAGGCATTGATAGCCCGTCGTTACGGACGTGAAGCGGCTTTGTTGCTCAACAGCGGTTATCATGCAAATATCGGCATTTTGCCGGCTGTAACAACCGCCTCTTCTTTGATTATTGCCGATAAATTGGTACATGCCAGTATCATAGACGGTATCAACCTCAGCAGGGCGAAGGCGGTCAGATACAGGCATAACGATTATGCTCAGTTGGAACGATTGTTAGACGAGAACCATTCAAACTATGATTGTGTGGTGTTGGTTACGGAGAGCATCTTTAGTATGGATGGCGATATCTGCAATTTGTGCAAAATGGTGGAGCTGAAGAAACGCTATCCGAATGTGCTTCTTTATGTCGACGAGGCTCATGCCGTTGGCGCATGCGGTGCAACGGGTTTAGGGCAGGCAGAAGAGCAGGGCGTGCTTGCTGATGTGGATATTTTGGTTGGTACCTTCGGCAAGGCTTTGGCCTCTGTGGGTGCATTTGTGGTCACTTCCGAAAAAATGAAACAGCTGCTCATCAATTGTATGCGTTCGTCCATCTTCACTACGGCATTGCCGCCTATCAATGTGCTTTGGAGCAAGTTCATTTTTGAGAAAATTCCGTTTATGACTGCCGAACGAGCTCAACTAAAACGGTTGGAACAGATGTTACAGACGGCTTTCCCCGAAAGGAGAGTCTCTTCCCAAATATTTCCCTTCTTGATTGGTGATAGCCTTGAAGCTATCCGATTTTCTGAATGTCTCAAGAAAAAGGGCTTCTATGCATTGCCGGTTCGTCCCCCAACAGTGCCGGAGGGCACCTCTCGAATCCGTTTCTCCCTGACCGCTCAGATAACGGAGGAGGAGATGATTCGACTGATAGAGGTTTTGAAGGAGTTATCACCTAATTTGAATTTAGATTAGCATTTATGAAACAGTATTATTTAAGGCAATCGAATTCAGACAGATTGCTGTTGATTTTTGCAGGATGGGCCACAGACGAACGTCTTTTCTCCTCTTTCAAATATTATGAGAGGTATGATGTTTGTGTGGTCTCTAATTATGTGGATCATGATTTTGATTTGAAGTTATTGGAGAGATACAAAAGCATCCGTGTTTTTGCTTGGTCTCTAGGTGTTTTCATGGCAGAAGTTTTGTTGCATCATACCTCTCTGCCAATAGAAAAAGTCGTTGCGTTGAACGGGACTTTGATGCCTGTAGATGATGAGAGAGGCATACCAAAGGCCATTTATGAAGGAACTTCTAAGAACCTAACAGATGCATCTCTTTTTAAATTCTTCAGAAGGATGTGTGGCGCGACTCCAAATAAGGATTTGTTGCCTGGTTTTCGTTCCGATCTTCCTTTTGTTACGTTGAAACAGTCACTCGATTTTATTGAAGAGTTAAGCTTGAAAAAGAGGTTTGATACGAAAGACACCATCTTCAATTCGGTTGTTTTGGGAACGAAAGATGGCATTTTTCCTATTGTGAATATGATGCATGGTTGGGAAGGCTTCACCAACCTTCAGTTTATAGATGCACCACATTTCGATTCTGACTTAATTCAACAGTTGATGTATGGAGCTTGTTGCTGAAAATTTAGTAGAGCGTCGCTTTTCTCGTGCAAGGATGAGTTATGGCCATTCGGCTTTGGCTCAACGTTCCATCGCAGAGTCGTTGGTCGAGATGCTGCCTCTTCGTAGCGTGGAGTCTGTTCTTGAAATTGGTTGCGGAACAGGTTTTCTGACGAGAGCTTTGTTGCAAAAAAGAACGCCTTCCGTTTTGCATCTGAACGATATTTCATCGGGCTTTGATTCTGCCTTTTGCGATTTGCAAGGCTTTCAGGATTTTCGATGTGTTTGTGGAGATGCGGAGAAATATTCATGGCCTCGTCAGTACGATTGGGTACTGTCGTCGTCAGTTATCCAATGGTTCTCGGATTTTAGAACTTTTGTGCCTCGTATTGCTCATTACATAAATGATGGTGGATTGTTGGCCTTCAGTACGTTTGGTCAGAAAAACATGCAGGAAATCCGTGCAGTTGAGGGGGTAGGTCTCGACTATTTTACGCAAGAGGATTTGGAAAAATGTCTGATGCCAAATTTTCGCACTTTGGAGTGTAGGGAAGAGACGATAGAGTTGACCTTCGATTCTCCCCATAAGGTGTTGCGTCACCTTCGCGACACGGGTGTGAATGCCTTGGTTAATCAGCTGTGGACGCCCTCTCGTCTTCGCCGTTTCGAATCCACATATGAGCAGTTGTTTTCAAAAGATGGGAAAGTGACTTTGACCTATCATCCAATATATTATGTAGGAATAAAAATATAAAAAACACTACGGATGAAACATCAATTTACCGGCCCGTTTTAAATTTTAAAGACAGGCTTTCATCGGCAAAGAGATTTGTTTTGATTCGGAGAAAAAAACAAATATATAGTAGACTAATAATCATGGTTCTTTTTGTTACAGGAATTGATACGAATGTAGGCAAGAGTATAGCTACAGCCTACCTTTATAAAAAAATGCTTTCTGAAGGAGTGAAAGTGATTACTCAGAAGTTAGTGCAGACAGGTTGTGTGGAGAGCTCTGAAGATATTGAGACACATCGTCGTTTGGCCCATGTGGGCGTGTTGGAGGAGGACAAAGAGGGTTTGACTTGTCCTTATATTTTCACCTATCCATGTTCTCCTCATTTGGCTGCCGAGCACGATAACCGTACGATAGATGTGAAGCGTATCAAGGCTGCAACCGATGTTCTATCCGCCCAATATGATGATGTTTTATTGGAGGGTGCAGGAGGCTTGATGGTGCCTTTAACTCGTGATCTTTTGACCATCGATTACGTGAAACGATGCGGTTATCCCGTTGTCTTGGTCACTTCAGGTTGCTTGGGCAGTTTGAACCACACGTTGCTGAGTCTGGAGGCTATTCAGCGCAGAGACATGCCGCTTCATTCCGTTATCTATAATCAATTCCCAGTTGCCGATGAGTTGATAAATAACGATTCCTTGGCTTTTATTAAAAACTATTGCGGCAAACATTTTCCAACTTCCAAAGTGGAGGTGATGCCGGTTCTGGAGGTCTAAATGGATTATACAGAGGACTACAGAGTATTTTCTTCGTGGTTCTCTGTGTAAAATAAATTTCATGGGTCTATCTGCCTTTCCTTTTACAGAATATAAGTATATTTGTGGCCGTAATATAGAAATCACGTTTATGAAAAAGGTATTTTATTTATTTGTGATAGGTCTCATCTCATCTTCTTGTGTTAGTAGCAAGAAATTAGAGGCAGTTCAATCAAAACTTGATGATTGTAATAAAACATCAGAAGAGCAGGCGTCTGCATTGAACGCTGCTCAGATTCAGATCTCCAATCTACAGAACGATACAGCAGCCATGCAGAAATTGCTGGCTTCTATTATAGCCGATACGGTTAAACAGTCTAAAGAGTTTCACCAGAACAAAATAGCTTTGGAGTCTTTGCAGAAAATGTACAAGCAATTGACTGACCAAATCGGTAACTCAAAAAGTGAAAGCGAAATCAAGGCTTTGTTGGGCGACCTTCAGAGATCTCAGGAGAAGTTGCAGGCAAGAGAGGATGCTTTGGTGAAATCAGAGAAAGATTTGCAGGCATCTACTTTAGCTTTGGCTGAAAAAGAGAAGAAAGTTCAGGCTCTTTCTAAGAAAATCAGCGACCAAGATAGTATCATGAAGGCTTTGCGCTGGAAGGTGGCAAACGCTTTGAAGGGTTATGTAGGCAATGGTTTGGAGGTTGTCAACAAAAACGGAAAAGTTTATGTCTCTATGGACGAGAAGTTGCTTTTCCAATCTGGTAGCTGGGATGTAGACACAAAGGGTGTTGCAGCTTTGGATAAGATTTCCAAGCTTTTGGCAGAAAACAAAGATATACATGTGGTGATTGAGGGCCACACAGACGATGTACCTTTCAATGGCAAAGGAAATGTTCAGGACAACTGGGATTTGAGTACAAAGAGAGCTACGGCTATCGTTCATATTCTTTTGAATAATAAGGGAATTGAACCTAAGAGAATCACAGCATCTGGCCGTGCAGAGTTTGTTCCAATCGACACAGCTAAGACCAAAGAGGCTCGTCAAAAGAATCGTAGAACAGAAATTATCCTCAGCCCTAACATGGACGAGTTGCTGAAGGCTATTGGTGGCGGTAATTGATAGAGGCTAAACCTCATTTTTATTGGTAAAATGTTGTTTCGTACTCTTGTCGAAATAGAAAAAGCAGAGGCCGGCATCTCATATAATGATTATATGATGATGTTCGGCTCTTGTTTTGTGGAGAATATTGGAAAGAAACTGCAGGATCTGAAGTTTCCTATAGATGTCAATCCTTTTGGCGTTCTCTACAATCCGGAATCCATCCGTAGGTCGATTCTCCGCATGATGGAGCGTCGCCTTTTTGATGAGTCGGAAATGTTTGAACAAGAGGGTGTATGGAACAGTTTTTATCACCATACCAAATTTGCCAAACTCTCGTCTGAAGAGTTCTTGAATCAGGCTAACGATGCTTTGTTGAAAGGTGCGGATAGGCTCGAAAAATGCAGTGTTTTGTTTTTGACGTTGGGTACAGCGTGGATTTATCGTTTGAAATCGAGCGGGGATATGGTTTCTAATTGTCACAAATTGCCAGCGGCTATGTTTGTCCGTGAGCGTTTGGAGGTCAATGAAATTGTTGAATCCTACAGTGGTTTGATTTCTACGTTGCTGAGTAAGAATCCTCAGCTACGGATTGTTTTCACGGTGAGTCCGATCCGCCATTGGAAGGATGGAGCCCACGAAAATCAGATTAGCAAGGCGACTTTGCTTCTTGCAGTAGAGAAGTTGAGATCGCTATTTCCTAAAACAATCGAATATTTTCCGGCTTACGAGATAGTGATGGATGAGCTTCGCGATTATCGTTTCTATGCCGAAGACATGATTCATCCCAACGAACAGGCTGTTCAATACATTTGGGAGCGTTTCTCAGAAACCTATTTTTCGGAAGAGACCATGCATACCATAAACGCTGTTTCAAAGCTTACGTTAGCTCTTCAACACCGACCATTCAACCCAGAAAGTGAATCCTACAAGAAATTTCTATCCACTACCTATTCACAAATGAAATCTTTCTGTGAGAAAAATCCGAACATCGATTTTAGTGAGGAGTTAAAAAGATTGGAACGATAGTTTTCGACTTCAAAAATCAAATAAAAAACAATAAAAGTTCCTCGTCTCGCACGTTCACGCGTAGATACGAAGCGCGCTCCGTCTTCCTGAAAATAGAGTAAATCTTTGTTTTACAACGTCTCAATCCCTTCTTTAAACGTCTTATATTTCAACTCCGGCAACAAATCTTCTTTCATCCTTTTGGTATCTCCGTAATAAGGGATCAGCGGATAGGTGGGGTTGGTATAGCGACAAGAATATTCCCCAAAATTCATGAATAGCATTATCTTTGCGGAATGAAAACAGATCAACT
>JALNVE010000062.1 GCA_023227695.1 Paludibacteraceae bacterium | reverse complement strand
TCAAAACATCTTAAACTCGAGACCGAGGAAAAGATTAGGGTATATGACTCCTTTACAAAAATTTAAACAATTGACAAACTTGGATTTAAATGAGGTTGCATTGTCCGCTTGAATCCAGCATAAATAATCACCCTCTTGAAAAGATATAATCGAAGAATCTGTTTTGTTTTTCTACAAAAATAATTTTGTGTAAAAAAGGGGAACAGCTTTTGAAAAATCACTCTATCCCAACAACCTTATGCATCTGTACGCTCAGTCGCCACTGCGGATTGTGCTTGATAATCTCAATCACCTCTTTCGTATTCTTCATTGAACATGGTTGCAGAAATCTATGCTCAGCCTTGAAACTGTCATATTCAGATAAATCTTGGCCAGTGTAGACAACCTTCAGCTCGTTAGCTTGAGTTAGTTTGCAGTTGATTTTTGGGCTGCACGTGATCCAATCTATGTTCTCTGGAACGGGAAGGGTGCCATTCGTCTCTATCTGCACAAAATAACCGGCGTCCTTCATCTTCTGTACGAAGTTGTAGTCGATTGACAGGGTGGGCTCACCACCGGTAAGGATAAGATGCTTGGACTCGAACTTGGAGATTCTCTTCAGAATCTCTTCGTCGCTAATCATGACGCCATCGTTGTGGTTTGTGTCGCAGAAATCGCAACGCAGATTGCAACCCGAGAAGCGGACAAATATAGCAGCTGTTCCTGTAAAATAACCTTCTCCTTGTAGGGAGTAAAATATCTCGTTTACTTTTCTCATCCTTTGTGGCAATATGATCTCAGCTTACTTTTCGTAAGATGCAATATTGTTTTCTGATTCTTGAACCTCTACTTTATAACAAGTAGGGATTTGGTCACAAATCCATTTTGCAATGTTCTCTGCTGTTGGATTGAAAGGAAGAACCTCGTTCAAATTCTTATGGTCCAATTTTCTGGTAAGTAAACTTTTTATGGCAGAGAAATCTTCTACCATTCCATTTTCATTTAATGTCTCACTTTTGCAATGGATAGTGATCATCCAGTTGTGTCCGTGAAGATTATTGCAGAGACTCTCGTATGTGGTTTTCAGACTGTGAGCTGCTGAAATTTCTATTCTTTTGCTTATTTTGTACATATTATTGTCCTCTTTTAAACTTGTTATGATTTTTGATATGCAAATATAGCTTTTTGGAGATATCTTTGCTCTATCGTAGATTCTAAAAAATATAAGAAACCACAATAATTAAATATTTTGAGATATGAGAAAACCGACATTGCTGGTGCCAATCCTATTCGTTTATTCATTTGGAATGGCTATTTGGGGCTATACGAAAGAGAACATCACATTGAACGAGATGTTTGTTTTTATGGGTGTGATGACATTGGTATTGGTCGTTCTTTGGTTCCTTTACAGGAAAAAAGAGAAGTATGCAAAGGAACGTGATGAAAGGTTAGGAAAAGAGAATCAGATGAAATTCCAACAGAAGAAATTGGCTGAGGAAGAGAAGTTACATGAAGAAAATTCTGAAAACATTGAGCCTGAACAGAAATAAAATGAGTCTAGGTGGGTCATCTATTTGACAGTGGTTTTGCTGATAAACACCTTTAATAGGAGACTTGACTAAGCTTCCGAATGCTCAATTAACATTTTATTTCGACTGACCCCCAATAATTCTTTTCTGATTAGGTTCAAGAATTTTACTGTTTGATTCTGTTTTCTATGAATTGGATAACCTCTTCTTTTGCTGAGGGGTGAAACCAATTGATTTCTGTGTCTCGATGAAACCAGGAGAGTTGTTTCTTGGCATAATGTCGGGTGTTTTGCTTGATCATATCACGGGCATAATCGAGTGTCCATTCTCCATCGAAATAGTTGAACAGCTCTTTATATCCTACCGTATTGAGTGCGTTTAAGTCTCTGTGAGGATAGAGCGATTGGGCCTCTTCCAACAGACCTTCTGCCATCATGTTTTCTACACGTTGGTTGATGCGGGCATACAACTCTTCGCGAGGCATCTCCAATCCTATTTTAATGATATCGAAGTTTCTCTCCTTTTGCTGATCTTTTCGGATGGAAGAATAAGGCTTTCCGGAAATGAGACATATCTCCAATGCATGGATAATGCGTTTGTAATTCTTCGGGTCTACAACATTGGCATACTCGGGATCTAATAGCTTTAATTCGGCCCACATGTTGGCAATGCCTTCGCTACTGTATCTCTCATTCAGAGAATTTCTTAACTCTTGATCTATTTCAGGTAATTCGTCAATGCCCTTGCATACTGCATCGATGTAGAGCATGGAACCTCCTGTCATAAGTGCCAGGTTTTGGTTACTGAATTGTTCGTCGATAACCTTCAATGCATCCAATTCGAATTTGCCGCAGCTGTAATAGTCGTTGATAGACAAGAATCCGATAAAATGGTGTTTTGCACGTTTCAGTTGCTCTTCGGTAGGAGCGGCCGTGCCTATCTTCATCTCCTTGAAAAACTGACGAGAGTCGCAAGAGATGATGTCAATGCCGAAGTGTTCAGCTATGTTGAGGCTGAGATCTGTTTTTCCTATGCCGGTGGGGCCTAAAAGTACAATGAGCTTTTTATCCATTTTCGGGTCTTTGTATGTCAAAAGAAGAGTGTCAAAACAGTAGGCTTTTTTGGAAATAGCTTTGCTCTTTTGAGTTGAAGCTTTCTCCTTATTGCCGCCTTTTTTGACACTCTCTTTAAAAGTGTATGTAAATTGGAACCTGTTGTTAGAAAGCAACAGATTCCAATTGTGTTCAGATTAGAACCATCTAACGTAGCAGAAGTCCATTCTGTGAGGAAGGTCTGCGTTTTTAGGGAACATGCGGTATGCAAATTTAAATGCACCTGCCAAAGAAACTCTGTCTTCGTACTTGAAGTAAAGTTTTGTTCCTTCCGTCTTAACCAACTCCATTTCGTTAGAAAGAACTAACTTGTCTTGGTTTTTCTTGTCCTTCATTGTCATTAAGAAGTCAATGCCTATACCTGTGCATGCAGGATTCTTAACGTCTACAACAACTTCAATTGTGTAAGAATCTCCAACCTCAGGGTTGATCGTTGCTTTCTCTGTTACTTTAGTGGAAATGACTTCGATCATGTCCCAGTTAGCGTCGATAATCTCTTTCCATTCAGCGATTTCTTTTGCCTTGGCAAATTTGTTTGCTGATACATACTGGAAACGATCGCGTAACTTATTATAGAACTTGCTTGTGTAATCGTCCAACATACGTTTTGTAGTGTACTTAGGAGCGATAAGAGAGATAGAGTTTTTGATTGTCTGAATCCACTCAGGAGAGTATCCTCGGCTGTTTGTAGCGAAATACATTGGAACAATCTCGTTCTCAAGTATGCTGTATATTGTTGCAGCATCGAGTTGATCCTGATGTGGCTGATAATCGTAAGTGCGTTTCTCTGTCAATGCCCATCCAGCACCCTTTACATATCCTTCTAACCACCATCCGTCAAGTACAGAGAAGTTGATTACACCGTTCATCAAAGCTTTTTCGCCAGATGTTCCGGATGCCTCCAATGGACGAGTAGGAGTGTTCAACCAAATATCAACACCAGAGATTAACTTCTTGGCCAAAGCCATGTCGTAGTTTTCCAAGAAGACGATCTTGCCTTGAAACTGTGGCATACGAGATATCTCGATGATTCTTTGGATCAAACCTTGTCCAGCACCGTCAGCAGGGTGTGCTTTACCTGTATAGATGAATTGAACAGGGTATTTAGGGTTGTTAACGATTTTCTCCAATCGGTCTAGATCAGTGAAGAGTAAATGAGCTCTCTTATATGTAGCAAAACGACGACCGAAACCGATTGTCAAAGCGTCAGGTCTGATCTTGTCGATGATAGACATGATCAGCTTAGGATCGCCCATGTTTTTCATCCAAGACTCTTTGTATTTGATCTTGATGAAGTCGATCAATCTCTTCTTCATTGCGCTCTTGTTTTGCCAGATCTCCTCGTCACTAACTCCTTGGATGGCTGACCAAATGTTTCCGTTTGACTGATCCATCATGAAGTTCTTGTCGAAGTGCTTGTTGTAAAGATGCTTCCAAGATTCGTCAGCCCAAGTTGGCATGTGAACACCGTTTGTAACGTAGTTAACGTGCAACTCTTCAGGGAAGTAACCTTTCCAAATCGGAGCAAACATCTTCTTAGATACCTCTCCGTGTAGCCAGCTCACACCATTAACCTCTTGGCAAGTGTTGCAAGCGAATACGCTCATCGAGAATTTCTCGCTCTTGTCTCCTGGATTCTCTCTACCAAGATCCATCAAGTTGTCCCATGTGATTCCTAAATTCTCAGGGAACTTATACATGTATTTGCCGAATAAACATTCGTCGAATTTATCGTGACCTGCAGGAACCGGAGTGTGTACGGTATAGAGTGAAGAAGAACGAACAACCTCGAATGCTTCGTTGAATGTCAATCCATCTTTCTCGATGTAGTCGCAAAGACGTTGGATATTGATAAGAGCTGCATGTCCCTCGTTACAGTGGTAAGTGTCGTGTTTAATTCCGAGTTTGTTAAGCATTGTGATACCACCGATACCCAACATATACTCTTGTTTCAAACGGTTCTCCCAATCACCACCATAAAGTTGATAAGTGATAGAGCGGTCGAACTCACTGTTTAATTCCAAGTCAGTATCCATCAAAAATAGATTGATACGACCTACAGCTACTTTCCAAATGTTAGCGTAAATGATTCTATCGTAGAAAGGAACTTCAAGAATCATAGGAACACCTTTCTCATCTTTTACTTGAGTGATAGGAAGAGTGCTGAAATTCAGAGGTTCATATACTGCAATCTGTTCTCCGTTCATAGAGAGAGACTGAGTGAAATATCCGTGTCTATATAGAAATCCGACAGCAGTCATGTTTATGTTGCAGTCGCTGGCTTCCTTTAAATAGTCTCCTGCCAAAACACCCAAACCACCAGAATAGATTTTAAGGATGTCTGTTAAACCATATTCCATGCTGAAATAAGCAACAGATGGTTTGTTAGGATCTTTAGGAACACTCATGTATTCCTCGAACTTTTCATACACCTCGTCGATTTTTTGGATGAGGTAGCTGTTCTGCTCAATCTCTTCCAATTTCTCTATGCTGATTTGTCCAAGGAACAGGGCAGGGTTTTTTCCGCAGTCGTTCCAAACGGTTTCGTCAATGTCATTGAATAGATTGGATGCCTCGTCGTTCCAAACCCACCAAAGGTTTTGGGAAATGTGAAGGAGCTTCTCCATCTTTACTGGAACCTTGGCATTTACTGTGATATCTTTCCATTGAGGAAGATTTGCCTGATTAACCTTTACTTTCATTTGTCCTGTTATTGTTTGAGAATTTTTATATGTTCTTTTTTATTGCCATTCGGAAAGATTCCATGCTGTATTTGATGAAATTCTTCCAAGAAGCTTTGGCTGCAATGTCCTTTGCTTTTTGGCTGATGGCGTCTAACTCATCTTTCTTCTTCGAAGTAAGGAGTAGAATGTTATTATGAATGTCTTCTGCCAACTCGTGGCTGTTGTCTTCCGTACGCATCAAAACAGCAACGCCGTTGGTGATGTCTACCGGTTCTTTTGAAACCCAAGCTCCGAATCCGGAAAGGTTTGTGGTTGCGGTAGGTATACCGAAAGCCGCACTTTCCAGTGGAGTGTATCCCCAAGGCTCGTAATAAGAAGCGAAGACTGTCATGTCTAAGCCTGTAAGTAAGTCGTAGTAAGACATGTTGAAAATGCCGTCTTTTCCATCCAAATAGGAAGGAACGAAGATTACTTTTACTTTACTGTCACTGTTGTTGTCCATCTTATAATAACGAAGCGCAGAAAGGACTTCATCGTCATATGTTCTGTACAAATCGTGCGTATAGTTGTTGTTGGTCAATTGGTATTTAGCTTTTTCGTTTAGCTTATCCAATAGGTCTTTTCTTGGCCCGGAAATGTATCCAGGAACCATGATAAAGGCGATGACCTCCTTTTTTAAATTAGTATTCTGACTGAGTATTTTTAGAGATTCCAAAAACACGTCAATACCTTTGTTTTTAAATTCGTATCTTCCGCTGGTTGCAACGAAAAACGCATTTTTTGAAATCATTTTTCCGATGACAGCTTCAGCTACTTTTGTTAGATTAGCTCTAGCCTCTATTCTCTTTTCTTCGAACTTTTTACCTTTAGGGACAAAATCAGTTTCGAAACCGTTTGGAGTAACCAAGTTTGGATTTTTTTCCAAAAGTTGTTCGCACTCTTTTGCTGAAATGTCGCTCACGGTTGTGAAACAATCTGCAAAATGAGCAGCTTTCTTCTCAATAGAGTGCTTAGCCTCTACGTTCAGTTCCTGAGCCATCTGGTCGCCATTGTAGTTAGTGAAATATTTGTACAATGGTTTGTTGTTGAAACAGATTGAACGGCCAACCGTGGTGGCATGTGTTGTAAATACTGTTTTTACCTCTGGTAAATGACCTTTTACATATAACAAGCCAGACGCTGTCGTCCATTCGTGAAATTCAGCAACTATATTTTTTCCATCCATCTCTTTCTTGTTGAATTTGCAGTAACTCTCAATGACTTTCGCTGCTGCATATCCAAAGATGACGGATTCATCGTAATCTCCGTATGAGTGAAGAGAATTTACACCGAATTTACTCCACATCAGGAAGAAAAAATTGTTCTTCATTGAGAAAAATGGCTTGAAATCTACCAAGATAACAACGGGTGATCCCGGAATGTTCCATTTGCCAATTTTGACATTTAGACCATCCACTTCTGTAGCCTGTTTCTTCCAAGACTTTAAAAGAGTTTTGCTCTCTTTAAAAACAGTGTCATTATTCTCATTTCCAACACAGGGACCAATATATATCGCATTTCCATCCGTATTAGCAAGCAACTCTTTTGCTTGGGTTGATAGTACCGTATATATTCCCCCTATTTTATTACAAACTTCCCAACTCGTTTCAAAAATGTAATTAATATCTAAACTCTCTTTGCTCATGATAAAGTAGTTTACGTGTTATCATAACAAAAATAGAGAAAATATCTTATTGTTAATCTCTATTTTTGCTTTTTAAGTTTTATTTCGCTGCGATAACATCGATTCCAACCAATGCTCCTTTGGGTAATCCGTTAGCACCAACGCATGTTCTGGCAGGAGCTTCTTCTGAAAAATATTTTTTATAAGCAGTGTTAAAATCCGAAAAAAAGTTCATGTCAGAAAGGAATACTGTAACTTTCACTATGTCTTTTAATGAAAGTTCCGCCTCTTTCAAAATGTTTTGCAGATTACCCATGATAAGATCAGTTTGGGCTGCTACGTTATCGCCACATAGCATTCCAGTTACAGGATCTATCGCAATTTGACAAGATATATATAATGTTCCGTTGACCAAAACGGCCTGGCTATATGGTCCGACTGCTGCCGGAGCTTTTGTTGTTGAGATGATTCTCTTCATAATTCTCTAAAACATTTATAATTAGTACCAAACAGGATTGTCGTTTGGATTACTACGTTTTTCATACTTCAAATCCTGCAGAAGAGATGAATTTACACTTATGCGGAAATTGTAAGATTTGTAAAGTCCAAAAGGAACCATGCTCAAAGAGGCACTCCAACAGTGTAAATTTCTATTGAGTCCGATTGATGAGTATGACAAATCTTCCATTTCAAAGTCATATCCAGAACTGAAACTGAAACTCCAATTCTTTGAGAAATTTATGTTTCCAGAGAAGTTAAGCGATTGATTGGTCTTTTTTTCGTATTCCAATTTTTCTTTGTTGAATTTGTAGTCGCTATAACTTATTGTGTAGTCGAAACGGAAATTCCAAGGCATCTTGAATTTAAGATATCCTTGCTCGTCATATTCGCTCTTTTGCTTCTCTTTTTCAGACTGTTCTGCGTCATCAGAATTTTCGTCTAACTCGTCTCCTTCATCGTTGTCTTTTTTCTCCTCTTCAACTGCTTTCTTCTTGAATGTTTCGTTGCTGAAAGTGTAACCAAAAGAGGTTCTTGCACTTGTCAGACGAGCTATACGGCCATTTCTTTCGTATTCAGAAACATTAACCTGAACCGGATTCCCATATTCATCCAATTGATAAACATAAGGAGTGAAGTTAGCATTGACAGATAAAGAAAGATTCTTAGTGAATTTTAATCTCAATGTAGCAGAAATATCAGACCATTTAAGAGAGTCTGCTAACATATTGTAACTTGCATTCAAAGAGAGATTGTCAATCAAAGAGATTTTCTTGAATCCAGTAGAGTCTGTTTTAGAAGAAACCTTCATCTCTAAGTTGTTAGACAAGCCGAAGTTTAAACTACCGACACGGCCTGAAGAAGCACCGCCGAAAGCTCCTCGATCAAAATATCCGTATTCTATTCTTTTGGAATCCGCAGAATTTGGTATTGGTCTTTCGTAATAAGAGAAATATCTCCAACCAGTCCTTCCGAAAGAAGGGTAGAAACTGTCGCAGTAAGGACTCCATGTCAATCCTACGGTTGGTTGCATGACGTGTCTAATCATATCCAACTTCTTCCTGAAGAATAAGGGTTTAAAGTATCCGAACAGTTGTGTGCTAAAATCCAAGTTAGTACTAATGTTATTGATTCTGTAGAAGTTGTTTATAACGCTATCTTCAATCTCACTTCTCTCTGCATTCCATCTTTGCATTGTCTTTTTGAAATACCACTTTTCATTGTAGTTGACACTTGGAGACATGATTAAGTATTTGAGTATGGTGTAAGAAGAACCGACACTCATTTGATGCTTCACACCATTCTGCCAATCTTTTACCAAAGAAGCCTCAAGTATCTGGTCTTCTTTAGTTGTGATGCTGTTGGTGAAGTTAAGACTATAATTGAAATAAGTTTTTTCGTACCATTTTTCTTTTCCTATTCTCTCTTTTTTCTTCAATGGATAAATTCTTGACATGTTTAAATAGAGAGTAGGTAATGTCAATGAAAGAGATGAGTCTCTTTGCCTTTGGTTGGCAGTGACGTTGGCATTCAAAGAGAACGGAGTCTCTGGAAATCTGTAAGTATAGTTAATGCTTGATGATTTGTTGTTCTCTCCAAATACATCAGGTTTATAATAAGCATCAAGGTTGTTCTTGTTGTATTGTACGGATGTATAGTTGACTGATGCAGTGAATGTTCTGAATGGATTAGCTTTTGGATCTTGTGTGTGAGTCCATGTCAATTTGAAGTCTTTACTTTCTGAATAATCCAAAAGAGTTTTTTCTCCTAATGTAGTGTATTGGTAACTTGCATATAAATTTCCAGTATATTTGTATTTCTTTTTATATCTGGAAGTTCCATTTAGACCCCAAGAACCTTTAGTGTAAATGTCGGCACGTAAAGCTAAGTCATAATAGTCGCTAAGTGCAAAGTAATAACCACCATCTCTAAAATAGAATCCTCTTGAAGTCTCTTCTCCATAAGTCGGCATCAAAAGTCCTGATGAGTATTTACTTGTGAAAGGGAAATATCCAAAAGGTATGACTAATGGCAATGGAACGTCAGCAATGACAAGGTAAGCGGGACCTGCTACCACGAATTCTTTCGGCTTAACTTTTGCTTTGGTTAAATCGATGTAGAAGTGGGGGTGCTCATGGTTGTCGCATGTGGTATACTTTCCATCTATCATGAGGAAGGTATTGTCTTCCATTTTTTTAGCCTTGTCGCTCGTGATATAACCTTCTCCTTGTTGGGTTATGACTCCATGAATTAAACCTTTTTTTGTTTTGTAGTTGTAATCGATAGATTTTGATTCATATTCTTCAGAACCTTCTTTGAAGAGAGGTGTTCCAATGGCTTCTCCAGTAGAGTCAACACCCGCTCTGGCTTGTACAATCGAACTGTCCATGTTGATACGAATGGAGTTGGAGGTAAGAGACATTTCTTCATAGTCTACTTTGGCATCTCCATATAAATAAGCAATTCCTCCCGCGTAAAACACAACGGAGTCATTTGCCGAATAATTCACCTCAGCTTCTAGCGATTCATTGTTTTTTTTGACTTTTACAGAGTCTTTTGTTGTTGAATCGTTTTGATTTGTAGGACTTTGAGCATCTGCTACTAGAATCGAATCTGTCTTGGACAATTCCTTTGTTTTATCGTTGTTTTCCTCTGCGGAGAATGCGTGAAACGATATAAAGAAACTAACCAATAATAGTAATGTTCGATATATATTGTTGTTAATTAAAGAATTAAACATTATTTTGATCTTGCATCGTTTATTTGGCAAAAATAAGAAATTTGAATGAACATATATCAATTTCCGACCCATTAATTTTTTTTATGAATTCAATATTTTGTTTGATAGGTTGCTTCTGCTCTTATTTTTTGTAAATTTGCATCGTCAATTTCAATCTTAAAGTGGATTGTTTTGATGTGTTTAATGGATCAAATGGGTGTTTCGTGTCTGCTATTTGGATGTTGTAAACGCTTGTTTGTTAATGGTTCACGAAAATGAAAGTTCCTTTTTTTACATTGGTTTTAATGTCGTTCGTCTTGTCGGTGACACTTCCAGGACAGGAAGCTTATGCGTCAGGAAAAAAAAGGTTCACGGTTATTGTTGATGCGGGACATGGAGGCAAAGATGCCGGAGCTACTGGATCGAAATTGAAATTGAAAGAGAAAAATGTGAATCTTTCTGTGGCTTTAGAGTTAGGACGTTTGCTTTATGAGGAAAAAGGTGTTCGGATCATTTTTACCAGAAAGACGGATGTGTTTATTCCTTTGGATGAACGAGCTGCAATTGCAAATAAAGAAAAAGCAGATTTGTTTATTTCTATTCATGCTAATGCTGCGAAGTCTCGTTCTGCTTTTGGCACAGAAACGTATGTTGTGGGTAGCTCTTCAAAAGAGAATTTGCAGGTTGCCATGCAAGAGAATGCATCCATCCTTTATGAGGATAATTACAAATCCAGATATGGAGGATTTGATCCAAACAGGGCGGAGTCCTATATAATGTTTGACTTGATGCAGTCTTCTTACTTGTCACAGAGTATCCAATTGGCTCAGTTGGTTCAGCGTAATTTTGTTAAGACATGTGATAGAAGTGACAGAAGTGTGAAACAGGCTGGTTTCTTGGTTTTGAAACAGACAAATATGCCGGGTGTTTTGGTCGAGTTGGGATATCTTTCCAATGCTAAAGAAGAAAAGTATCTGAACAAAGAAAAATCAAGAAAACTTTTGGCAAAAGCTATATTTGATGCCGTCATGGATTATAAAGAGGGGCTGACAAAAATGTCTCAGGCTTATGAAGAAGAGAATGATGAAAAAGAGGTAAAAAAAGAAGAAGTTGAAACAAAAGAGCCTGAAGTTGTATCAAATGTAGATGAAAAAAAGAGTGTATCTGATTCTGTTATTTATAGTGTTCAGTTCTGTAGTTCAAAAACTCAGAAATCTTTGAATTCAAGAGATTTTAAGTCTTGTGTTCCTGCAGTTGAATACCAAGAGAATGGAATTTTCAAATATATGTATGGCAAGACAACGTCTTTTCTTGAAGCTTTGGATTTACAGAAAAAGGTAAGAGAAGATTTTTCAGATGCATTCGTTGTCGTATTAAAGGATAATAAAAAATTGCCTCCGAGCGAAGCTTTCCAGTATTTGAAGTGACGAGGCATCTTATTACTAAAAAGAAAAAATGATGAAGTTTAAAATTTCGAAAGAGTTTCAAATTGGTTTGTTGGTTATCGCTACTATTGCGATACTGTTTTTTGGTGTGAACTATTTAAAGGGTATAAACATATTCAATCCATCTAATTATTATACAGCTAAGTTTGATAACGTGAATGGATTGTTGGAGTCTAGTTCAGTAACCATAAAAGGATACAAAGTTGGATTGGTTAAATCAATCAAGTATAATTATGATGATCCTACAGACGGCGTGATTGTAGAGATGATGGTTGATGATGACTTGAAAGTTCCGGTTGGATCAAGAGC
>JALNVE010000061.1 GCA_023227695.1 Paludibacteraceae bacterium | reverse complement strand
TTGACCTATAGAGAAGTTACATTGCTCGATTTTGGCTCTGAATGTTTTGAATCTCTCAAACCACCAGCATTTATCGCAGATTAGAGCATGTTGCACCACGCAAATTGACCCATAGGTCAAAATCTTGTGTCAAAACGAATAAAAACTCTATCAAACCAAGCATGTTTTTAGAACCAAGTTTTGAGCACCCTAGCTGAAAGCCCAATACAACGCCAGACCAGGGCACCGCCCTGGTTATCAATGTGTTTGTATGAGGAATTCACCCGCCCCAGAGGGGAAGCACACATTATACATGAAGATGACCTTCTCTTCTTCTTTTTATATATAAAAACAAAAAGGCTGCACTCTCATGCAGCCTTCAAATTTCCTTCAGAAATGAAATCAATACTGTTCGTTCTCGTTAGGGAAAGAAACAGATTTCACATCGTCAATATATGAACCAACAGCCTTGGAGATATCCTCATATAAATTCGCATATCTACGTAAAAACTTTGGTGAAAAACCATTGTTGATACCCAACATATCCTGCAACACAAGAACCTGACCATCAACACCGCTTCCTGCACCAATTCCGATAACCGGAATGGTAAGAGAATCGGCAACTTGTTTTGCCAATGCAGCTGGAATTTTCTCCAAAACCAAACCATAACAACCTATGTGTTGAAGAATTTTAGCATCGGAAATCAACTTCTGAGCCTCCGTATCGTCCTTGGCACGCAATGCATAAGAACCGTATTTATTGATTGACTGAGGCATCAAACCCAAATGGCCCATAACAGGAACACCTGCATCGATAATCTTCTTGATTGTTCCGGCAAACTCCTCTCCGCCCTCAATCTTAACTGAATCTGCACCAGACTCCTTCAAAATTCTAATTGCAGAGCGGACTCCGTCTGTATGACAGCATTGATAACTTCCAAATGGCATATCAACAACAACATGAGCTCTCTTTACACCACGAACTACACACTGAGCATGGTAAATCATCTGATCCAATGTGACTGGAATTGTTGAAGAAAAACCAGACATTACATTACCAGCCGAATCACCTACTAGAATGACATCCATTCCAGCTTGGTCTACAATAGAAGCCATTGAATAATCATAAGCCGTTAGCATGGAGATTTTCTCTCCTTCTGCCTTCATTTTCAACAACACACTTGTTGTAATCTTTTTGATGTTTTCGTTATGTATAGACATTTCCTTACAATTAAATTCATTTGATGTACAAAGGTACGTATTTATTTTAGGAAAAGGTATTTTAAATTTAAAACTGTTCGTTGACAGAAAATCTCAACGTTTTATTTTCAATTGATCTAACTGGTTTTGACTGACAACAAAACACGAAATATAACCATTCGATTTGTGAAAAAAATAATCTGTGTAATTTGATCCTGAATTAATGCTAAATAATGTGGTTATTAAAAAGTTAAGGGAAACTTCACAGTTTCCCTTAACACCATTTAATCTAAACCTTAACTATGAAAAATCTACCTGTTTTTTGTTTGCATTACAAAGATGCAAAATTCCATTTGATTACGCAAAACAATTTTCATCCTATTGGTTTGATAGAAATCAAAAAGGACAAATTGTATGCTTATTTCATTTTATTTCAAATCTATCCGCGCTTCGATAAACTGGAAATTTCTTTCTGAAACGATCCAACTCCTCTTTCGAAATCTCAACAACAGTGAGTTTCTCCACACCATCCTCAAGCTTTATCAAGGCATTTCCCTTAAAATCGTAAACGGCAGAACAACCGTTATGATCAGATCCAAAATCATCCTTTCCTACTCGATTCACACCACACACATACGCTTGGTTCTCGATGGCACGGGCTGCCAACAGTACATTCCAGGCAGAAACTCGCGACGTTGGCCAGTTAGCCACATAAACCAACAAATCATAGGCATTGTCGACATTTCTAGCCCAAACCGGGAAACGCAGATCAAAACAGATCTGCAAAGCGATATTCCAACCTCGGTAATTAATAATGAGCGGTTTATCGCCAGCCGTATAATGGGCACCCTCCGCACCAATCACAAAGAGATGATGCTTATCGTAATAATACGCATTTGTAGGTGTGATAAAAAAGCCTCTATTATAGTATTTTCCGCCCTCTAGAGCGATGAAGCTACCGCAGATGGCCAGATCATACAACTGTGACCATTTTTGAAGTAGGGCAACCGTACGACCCTCTGTCGGTTCTGCCAAACCCTCAGGCTCCATACAAAAACCCGTATTAAACATCTCTGGAAGGACGAGCACATCCCCATCAATGCCAGCTTTCAATTGGTTTTCCACCTTTTGAAAGTTCGCCTCTTTGTCCTGCCAAACAATATCATATTGAAAAAATGCAACTTTCATTTCTATCTTTTATCTCTAATAAAAAAGGCAAATAATCATCCGTAATTTTATGATTATTTGCCTTTTCGCTATTTAAAACGTTGATTATACATCTCCAATCGAAAATCCTTCCGGATTTCTTCCTACGAAATCCTTGAAGTAAAGTTTTATCTGTCGGATATCCTCCTCTTCGTTATCGGTTGGAATGAAAACCTTCTCAATACCCATCATCTTCTTCTTATAATCGATGTATGTAAGAAGAATAGGAACATTCGCATTCTTCGCAATAAAATAGAAGCCCATTTTCCACTTTGGGTTAGCCTTTCTTGTACCCTCCGGGGTAATGGCTACCTGAAAATGATCTCTAGTATTAAACTCCTCAACAACCTGCTCTACAAGCGATGTTTTCTTTCCTCTATCAACGGGAATGCCACCCATTGGTTCGAAGAAAAGATTGAAAGGAAATTTGAACCAATCTTTCTTGATAAAAAAAGATGGTCGATGTCCGCCCACAGCACAAAATGCAACTTTACCAATCAAAAAATCTAAGTTGCTTGTATGGGGAGCTACACAAAAGATACACTTTTCAGGCATCTCTACCTTCAAAAATGCTTTCCATCCCATCAGCTTTAAAATAAATTGACATATTTGCTGTTTCATTGCTTCTTAACTATTTAATTGGGTTCTATTAATTAGCTTTATTGCCTTTCGAAACCATTTTCGAAGTCAAAACGTCACTAATTAAGTGAGCACAGCAGCTGTGCAACTAAAAAAACGTTTTGAACGGAAAAGAGGCCGAATGAAAACAAAACGTAACCCATCATATTTCTATCTTCTTTACGGTGGTAATTAATATAACCCACCTTCATCAAAGACATACGTCTTTTTGCGTTATTTTAATCCTTAATGTTATACAAAAGTAAGGGTTTTATTATAAAAATACAATCCACATTGATCAATTTGTCTAATAAAAAAGATTTATCTTTGTAAGGAGCTGTTTCTGTTTTCTACAAACTTTTTTGTATAAAACAACTTGTGCTTTTCGTTGATTCTTTGAGTGCTTTTTCGCCTTTTTTAAAGATTTTATTCGTCAGATAGCCTGCTATCTTTCTTGCTAAATTCTTGAAAATGTCTCAAATAATTGAACGATAAAACTGAAAAAGCTTTTAAGTATTTCAACCAAACGATTTTTTATTTTTAATTAAAAAAATAGATGAAGAAGTTTTTGTTCATAACCCTGCTAGTTTCACTTATTTCGTGTCTGTTTTCAGCTTGTGAAGACGACGATTTCACATCTGATTCTTCCTATAAACTAACCCTTTCCAAGGATACACTCTCATTCGACACTCTTTACACCAATTATCTTTCCGCTACAAAGCGAATAATGGTTTATAATGATACAAAAGAAAATATTCGCATAAACGAAATACGGTTAGTATCAAGCTACGATTGCTTTCAGGTGAATGTAAACGGACGCAGTGGAAATTCTTTCCAAGATGTGGAGCTCAAAGCTCACGATAGCATGTATGTTTTCGTTCAAGTGAAAATAAAAGAGCTAGGGCAAAACGCGCCTCTCTCCATCCTCGGATCTCTAGTGTTCAGTTACAACGGAAACACTCAGAATGTGATATTCAGCACTTGTGGACAAGACGTCCATCTTGTGAAAGGAGCAACCATAACTGAGGATACTCATTGGACAAACGATAAACCTTATCTCATCTATGACTCTTTAAGTATTGCCGAAAATGCAAAGCTAACAATTGATGCAGGTACAAAACTCTATTTTTATACCAACGCTTATCTTGTAGTACATGGAAAACTGGAGGTTTTGGGCGATGAACACTACCCTGTCCTCTTCCGCGGACATAGAACAGACTACATCTATGATGACGTAAAATACGACAAAATTGTGGGACAATGGGGCGGCATCATCTTCGCAAAAGAGAGTTATGACAACAAGCTCTCTGGCGCCATCATCAGAAGCTCTGAATTCGGTATTGAGATTGAAGAATCTGAAATGAAAGAGGATGTCTACAAGTTGACACTCGCTAATTCATGCATCCACAATACGAAAGGCTCTGCCTTGAATGCCATCAACGCTAAAGTTTACGCCTACAATACAGAGTTTTCCAACAGCTTGAATGCATGTTTGATGTTGCAAGGAGGCGACTATCTGTTTAACCACTGCACCATTGTTAACTGCCCAAGAAACTCAAGATTCAACAATGCCGTGATGTTGCTCAATACAAAGTACTATACGGACGAGCCAATCATCCCTTTGGTAAAGGCTGATTTCAATAATTGTATTATCTACGGCACAAACCAACAGGAGGTCAAATTCGGTTCTTCAAATGAGGATAAAGGCAATGAAGAAAACTTAAACTATCACTTCAATTCTTGTTTGATAAAATACGTTAATACAGACAATTCTTTTGCTGCTAATTCAAGATTCACGAATGTTACTTGGACGGCTGTTGAACCTTTGCTTCTATTCAAAAAAATCGATCATACAAATTATGAATACGATTATAGTCTAAATCCTATTTCTCCTGCCATCAATAAGGCGAATGAGGAGATTCTAACTCTTTACCCTGAATGTAAAACGGATAAGAAGGGAACTGATAGAATGCTAGACGCTCTCCCGGACTTAGGTGCTTACGAGTATATCTCTGAAATCAAAAAGTAAAAACAAATTTATTTTGAAGATATTAAGAATCTATATTGTTTTGACGACTTTTGTACTGAACTGCAATTTCAACATTACGGCTCAGGACAAAAAACTACGTTTGGTGAGTTATAACTTGGAGAATCTATATGACTATCTGGACGACCCTACCACGAACGATGAATCCTTCACGCCAGAAGGTGACCATCAATGGACGGAAGCGAAATACAAACGCAAACTTTCCAATCTATCGAAAGCCATCATGGCTGCAGGAGGCTGGGAAACTCCCATCATCATAGGCCTCTGCGAAGTGGAGAATGCGGGCGTTGTGGAACAGCTACTTTCCGAAACGCCACTTCAATACGCAAAATACAAATTCCTACATAAAGATTCACCGGACAGACGAGGCGTTGATGTGGCATTGCTTTATCAACCAGATAAATACAAACTCATTTCGCAGCAGTTTTTACGTGTGAACATGGACGATCGTCCTACGCGCGAAATCCTTTTTGCTTCGGGCATCTTGGCAGAAACGGGCGACACGCTTCATCTATTTGTTAACCACTGGCCCTCCAGATATGGCGGCGAACTGGAGTCTGAAGAGAAACGAATGACAGCCGCTGCTGTCCTCAAACATACTACAGACAGTCTGCTGAAGGCCAATCAAAACGCAAGGATCGTCATCATGGGCGACTTTAACGACTACCCTACCAATGAGAGTTTCACCGTAGGTCTGGGCTGCATCAATAAATGGGAAACAGCCCAGAACAACTCGCTGTACAACCTCTGTTATCAATTTGACGGCAACGAGACACTCGGGTCACACAAGTTTGCCGGTAAATGGGGCATGTTGGACCAATGGATTCTCTCCGGACAGATGTTGAACACGAAATCAAAGCTCTACACTAGCCGCGAAAATGTGGGCATCTGCAACGAAAAGTTTCTGCTGAAAAAGGACAAAACGGACTATGCGCCCAAACGTTCATTCCTTGGCATCATGTTTGCTAACGGTTTCAGCGACCATCTTCCCATCTATATTGACTTGATTATAAACAATTAAGCATCAAAAAAAATGAATTTTACAAAATATAAAAACCGATTATATCTTCTCATCCACATCATAGCGTGGGCTATCGTATTCGCATTCCCGCTTCTCTTTATCCGAAAAGACAATGTGGATGGTAGTATGATAAGCTTTCTGAGGTACTGCGTAGTGCCTAGCGCTTTTTTAATCATTTTCTATACCAACTACTTCTATCTTATAGATAAGTTTCTGTTTCAGAAAAAGATACGGACATTTATCTTCACAAACCTCCTTCTCGTGATCATCATCGGAATCTTGATGCACATTTCGCACGAGCTGATGTTTTCTGAACACAAAGGTAAATTCATGCATCAGAAAGAGTTGATGAACATTCTCTTTACGCTACGTAACATGGTTTCGTTGATTTTCACAGTGATTATCTGCGTCGCCATTAAAGGGAGTTTCTATTGGTATCATACGGAAGAACAACGCAAAGAACTGGAGAGACAACGTACAGAAGCTGAGCTGAAAAATCTGAAAAGCCAGCTCAATCCACACTTCCTGTTCAATACATTGAACAATATTTATGCGTTGATTGCCATCAGTCAGGAGAAGTCGCAACAAGCTGTATTAGAGTTGAGTAAGATGCTGAGATATGTGCTGTACGATGATAATATGCATACGGTTCCTCTTCAAAAAGAGGTGGATTTCATCAACAACTACATTGCCCTCATGCAACTCCGTTTGCCTGAGAATATGCAGGTCAACAAGGATATCGACATCTCACGCAACCCCCAAATGGAGTTGGCTCCACTCTTGTTTATCTCATTGATAGAAAATGCTTTCAAGCATGGAACAAGCCCAGATAAAGACTCTTTTGTAAACATCAAACTGAAGGTGGAAGAAGGTGATCAAATCGTCTGCGAGCTTGAAAATAGCTATTTTCCGAAAAGTAAGGAAGACAAAAGTGGTTCGGGTATCGGACTGGAGAATCTAAAAAGAAGATTGGAATTATTATATCCTAATAATCATACTTTTACAACAGGGGTGAAAAATGACAGATTTTTTGCGAAACTGACGATCAAGCCAACGCCATCAAACGGGATTCAAGGGTAACTGATATTTCAATCGATTTACGGAAATTTGATATATAAGAAAGAAAAAATATGGAACTAAAATGTATCATCATTGATGACGAGCCTTTAGCTCTAGGACTGATGGAGAGTTACGTCAAAAAGACGGACTTCCTGAATCTTCGTGGCAAATACAGCAGTGCGGTCAAGGCCATATCTGAAATGAACGAGTCACAGCCCGACCTCATCTTTGTCGATATTCAGATGCCCGACCTCAGCGGTCTGGAATTCTCAAAGATGATTGGCGACAAAGCCAAGGTGATTTTCACCACCGCTTTCGAACAATATGCCATCGAAGGATTCAAAGTCAATGCCTTGGATTATTTGCTCAAACCTATCAGTTACACAGACTTCCTGCAAGCTGCAAACAAGGCTCTGCAATGGTTCGAACTGACCAGCAGTGCTAAGACGGCTCAGACACAAGCTGCTCCGCAAGAAAACAACAAGGAGAAAAAGACCATCTTCGTCAAGACAGATTACAAATTGGTTCAGATTGAACTGAAAAAAATTCTCTACATCGAAGGACTGAAGGACTACGTGAAGATCCATTTGGAAGACGAGCCCTATCCTATCCTTTCGTTAATGAGCATGAAATCGTTGGAAGACCAGTTGCCTGAAGACAAATTTGTCCGCGTGCACCGCTCTTTCATCGTTCAACCTGAAAAGATCAAGGTGATAGAACGCAACCGCATCGTTTTCGGCAAACAGTATATCCCGATTTCCGATTCCTATAAAGATAAATTTCAAGCATTTCTGAATGAGCATGCATTGATGGGCATGTGACATTTCTCAATTTCAAAGAATAAAATCATGCGTAACAGAGTAAAAAAAGTGGCTGCCATCCATGACCTTTCTGGCTGTGGACGTGTTTCTTTAAACGTGGTAATACCAATTCTTTCTACAATGGGCATTGAGACCTACCCATTGCCAACGGCCGTATTGTCGTCGCACACTCAATACCCAGGCTATAGTTTCTTGGATTTGACAGACCAAATGCCGCTCTTCATCAAACAATGGAAAGATCTTAACATCGAGTTTGACGGCATTTACTCCGGCTATCTTGGCTCACATAAACAGGTGGCCATCGTAGAGGAATTCATACGCACTTTTCAACATAGCGAACAACTGGTGGTCATAGACCCTGTTTTGGGCGACAACGGAACTTTATACCGAGCCCTTAACGAAGATATGGTGACTCAGATGCGCAGACTCATCAATTACGCAGACGTCATAACTCCCAATATGACAGAGATGTTCCTTTTGCTCAACAAACCATTCAAAACATATATTCCAACTGAAGAGTTAAAAGAAGATCTCCTTCTTTTGGCTGAAAATGGTCCAGATATCGTCATCGTTACCAGCGTGTTGGAAAAAGACGATCCAAAGAAAACATACGTGGTGGCTTATAACAAGAGCACCAACCGTTTCTGGAAAGTGTCTACCAACTATCTTCCAGCTCATTATCCTGGTACGGGCGATACCTTTACCAGCATCATCACAGGTGCGCTGCTTCAGGGAGACAGTCTTCCTATCGCTTTAGACAGAGCCGTTCAGTTCATCCAAATGGGAATGCGCGCCACTTTCGGTTACGAATACGATAACTTAGAAGGCATCCTGTTGGAGCGTGTGCTGAAATCGCTCGACGCTCCCGTTCAGATTAACAGCTACGAACTCTTATAGTAAACGGCCCTTTCTCATATTTTCTTCGTAACTTTACGAAAAATTTTAAACAGAATAACGAATGGTTTACAATAACATACAACTCACGGTTTTGCCCAAACAAGCCTGCGTAGAGAATCTTTTAAAAGAGATCATAGGTGAAAAAATTGGCGTGAATCCTCAGAAAATCAACACCATACAGGTTATCAGAAAATCCATTGACGCCCGTTCAAAAGTGCAAGTTAAGATTAACTTGGCCGTCAATGTCTATACGGACAAGACAACACCTGAGGCTGTAAGTTATCCATTCAAATATAATAACGTAGCCGATAAACCTGCGGTCATCGTCGTTGGTGAAGGTCCTGCCGGACTCTTTGCAGCCTTAAGACTCATTGAGTTAGGCATTAAACCTATTATCATAGAACGCGGAAAAGAGGTCAGCGAACGTAAGAAAGACATTGCGCTACTCAACCAAAATAAAGGCCTAAACACCGAATCCAATTACTGCTTTGGTGAAGGTGGCGCCGGAACATTCTCCGACGGAAAACTCTATACCCGATTGAAAAAGAAGAAGGACTGCTCACGTATCCTCCTCAATTTCCATCAGCACGGAGCACAGGACTCCATTCTTTTTGAAGCTCATCCGCACATCGGTACAGACAAATTGCCTGTCATCATCAAGAACATGCGCGAAACCATACTTAAGTATGGTGGTGAAGTTCATTTCGAGAGCAAAATGACAGACCTTCTCATCAACGACGGCGCAATAGAAGGTGTACAACTTGCCAACGGCGAAAAGATGTTTGCCAAGGCGGTTATCCTTGCAACAGGACACTCAGCCCGCGACGTTTACGAGATGCTACAGAACAAAGGCATCACCATGGAGGCCAAAGGATTTGCCATGGGTGTGCGTGTAGAACATCCGCAGGCGTTGATAGACAAAATCCAATACCACTGCGGCGAAAGAGGCGAATATCTTCCAGCAGCATCCTATAGCTTGGTTTCGCAGGTAGAGGGACGAGGCGTTTACTCGTTCTGTATGTGCCCAGGAGGCTTCATCGTACCGGCATCAACCAACGAGAAAGAGACGGTTGTCAACGGCATGTCGCCAGCCAACCGAAACTCCGAATTTGCCAATTCAGGTGTTGTAGTTGAAATCTGTCCAGAAGACTTGGAGGCTTATAAAGATTTCGGTGTAATGGCCGGACTTCATTTCCAACAGGAATTCGAACATCTCTCTTTCGTGAACGGAGGCGGAAATGCCATTGCTCCGGCTCAACGATTGACCGATTTCGTAAAGGGAAGACTCTCCTGCGATTTACCGGACACCTCTTACCTTCCTGGTCTCATATCATCTCCGCTACACTTCTGGATGCCAGATTTCATCAGCAAGAGATTGCGTGAAGGCTTCAAAGAATTTGACAAGAAGATGAAGGGCTTTGTAACAAACGACGCTATCATCGTGGGCGTTGAATCCAGAACATCCTCTCCTATCAGAATATCTCGTGATGAAGAGACTCTTCAAAGCGTAGCCCTAAAAGGCCTTTATCCTTGCGGTGAAGGCGCCGGATATGCCGGTGGTATCACGTCTTCTGCCATGGACGGCGAAAGCTGCGCAGAGAAGATTGCAGAGTGGTTAGGTACAGGAATTTAATTCAAAAAAATCACAAAATAAAGGGGCAACCGAACGAAGGCTGCCCTCTTTTTTCAAACTATACCCATTGAGAAAATGAAAAACAATTCAGTAGCAAAGGTTACTCAGAACTGCTTGATCGATTTGCACTTGCATCTCGACGGCTCTATCTCCATCCCGTCTGCTAGAGAACTGGCAGCCATCTCTAAAGTCACATTACCTGAGGACGACAATGAACTCAAGAAATTGCTGGCTGTGGCAGAAGACTGCACATCATTGGTTGATTATCTGAAGACATTCGATTTGCCTCAGACACTTTTACAGAACGAAGAGGCCATTGAACGTTGCGTATATAACTTGTGCACAGAGATGTCAAAGCAAGGCTACATCTATGCAGAAATTCGTTTTGCTCCACAATTCAGCATGAACGAAGGACTCACACAAGAGCAGATTGTAAAGGCCGCCATCAAAGGCCTTGACAAATCAGGATTCAACGCTCAGCTGATCCTTTGCGCCATGAGACGATTTGATTTTTCCAAGATGGAAATCATCGACAATAGTGATCTCAATAACGAGACCTTACGTTTGGCTAAAAAGTATTTAGGCAAAGGCGTTTGCGCTATCGACATTGCAGGTCCAGAGGCTCAATGTCCTGTAAACCATTACAAAGAGCTGTTTGCCAAAGCCAAAGAGTTGGGCGTACCATACACCATCCATGCCGGCGAAGCTTTAGGTCCTGAAAGCGTGAATTTGGCTATCGAATACGGGGCACAAAGAATCGGACACGGTGTTCGTTCCATTGAGAGCGAAAAAACAATGGCTATTTTGATCGAAAAAAGAGTTCCGTTGGAATTATGTCCGCTCAGCAACATAAACACAGGTGTCTACCCTTCCATAAAGGACGAACCGATCAAGAGCTATTTGGACAGAGGCATTGTCGTAACGATCAATGCAGATAACTCCATGGTATCCAGCACGACCGTACGCCGTGAACTTCAAACCATTGTCGATGTTTTCGGTCTTACTGATGAGCAAATAAAGCAGATCTTCATCAACTCTGCCAACGCCGCCTTCCTAAGCGAAGCTAGTAAAAAACAGTTGGTTGATCTGATCAATGCTGAATATGAAGCATAATAAAAAATAATATTCAGATAAGCTTCAAGGCGTCAAATCTTGTTAGATTTGACGCCTTTTTTTCCTTAAATCCTTAGGAAAAAAGACAATAATAAACTATATTTAATTATTGGTAAATGAGATTTATCGTTCATAGAACAGAACCATGAAAAATCGGCGTATAGGTCAAATTGCGTGGTATTTTCACTATACTAAGTGTCAATGGGTCAAATTGCGTGGTGACTTAAATGAAAATACGATTGAATATTTGACCTATGGGTCAATTTGCGTGGTGCAACATGCTCTAATCTGCGATAAATGCTGGTGGTTTGAGAGATTCAAAACATTCAGAGCCAAAATCGAGCAATGTAACTTCTCTATAGGTC
>JALNVE010000060.1 GCA_023227695.1 Paludibacteraceae bacterium | reverse complement strand
TGACCTATAGAGAAGTTACATTGCTCGATTTTGGCTCTGAATGTTTTGAATCTCTCAAACCACCAGCATTTATCGCAGATTAGAGCATGTTGCACCACGCAAATTGACCCATAGGTCTAAATAATTAGTGTTAATTCGTGTTTTATTGCTCATCATCTTTTGGCTTTGAGAAGATGCAGCCGCAGTAATCCTGTCTGTAGAGACCGTATTTTTTAGACAATTCGATAGAGTTAAGGTATCCGCCTTTTTTCTTGAAGTCGGACGGTAAGAATTTCAGACCTTCCATTTCAGCAATGTCATTTCCGATTTCGTTCAGCTTTTCAGCGTTCTTCAGCGGACTGATGGAGAGGGTAGTGCAGAAGTAATCGAAGCCTTGCTCTTTTGCCATCTTGGCGCACTCTTCCAAACGTAGACGGTAGCAGGCAAAGCAGCGTATGCCTCCCTCTTTTTCGTGTTCCATACCTTTTGTTACGTCATAAAACCTTTTGGTGTCGTACTCGCCAGCCATGAAGTGGATGGGATGGATGGGATTCAATGCCTTGATGAAACGTTCCTGTTCAGCTACACGTTTGAAGTACTCCTCTTCGGGCCAAATGTTGGGGTTGTAGTAGAAGACGGTTATCTTGAAATATTGGGAGAGGTACTCCAATACATAACTGCTGCAAGGTGCACAACAACTGTGGAGCAGCAGACTTGGTGTCTCTCCGCTCTTCTGAATCTCAGCAATGACGCTGTCTAATTCCCGTTGAAAATTAGTTTTATTTGCCATACAACCTTTCCTGTGTTGCTGCAAAATTACCTATAATTCGTCAGATTGGCAATAACAGAGATTTAACGTGCTTTTGATTGCTTAGAACCTCTCTTTTCTCTTGATTGCACGTTTAATTCAAGATGGATTTGATGGCAAAAAAGAATCAAAAATTACGGTATGAAACCTCTTCTTTCTTTGAAATATTTATTGATTTCTATTAAAATGTCCATTTTATGTTTATTTTTGTCCGAATAAAATTTTTATTCAAATGGAAAATTTCCCTGAAAGGCAATTTTGAGTGAATATTCTAACGCTAAAATTTTAATAAACTTATAAATAATAAAAAGATGAAAAAGTTTTTTGTTTATCTAAGCATGCTTTTTATGGCAATGTCTTTGACATTCTCGTTCACTTCTTGTGGTGGAGATGATTTGGAAGATCAATTTCAAGACGATGAAGAATCTGTTAATAATAACCCTAAAGACTCAACTGTCAACGGCAAAGATTCTACAGTTGCAGCAAATTCCATTGTAGGAATTTGGAAAGAGACAGAAAACGGATATTATGTGTTTACATCAGATGGGAAATGTTATAATTACTCTACAGATAATGATTTCTATTATAATGCTTCTGTAGGAACTTATACTTATAATGGTTCTGAGTTGACATGGTCATTCCCTACAAGTGTTTCCTCTACAGAGCAAGGTACTTTGCAATATATAGAAGGAAATAACGTTTCTTCTGATTTTAATGTTTCTGTGCTTGGCGGAACAAATATGACTTTAGATCAATTTGGCTACACAAAAACCTATGAAAAAGTAACTTCTGTACCTTTTATTTCAAAAATGATTGAGAAATTTGATGCAACAGGAATGGATTATGATGCTGTATCGCTAGGTTTAGATGCAAAATGGAGTTTAGATGGCGGCTCTCAGAATAATGGCGGCGAAGAAGATGGAAACCAAGATGTACAGACTTTGAGCCCTGTTGTTGGTTGTTGGTCTTTTGTTGGAGCTGAATTCTATGAGTTCCATGAGGATGGTACTTTCTATAGCTATGGTTATTCGGACGACGACAAGTCTGCTGCGGCTGGAAATTATACGTATGATGGCGAAAAAATTCATTTTGAATTCACCTATTATGTAGGAGAGATGGATGGTAGTTTGGATACTAGTATGGATGGCTTGGATCCTCTAAATGCTACTGTAGAATATCCAAATGCAGTATCGATGAAGATCACTTTAGAAGAGTTTTCAATAGCAATGACTTACACTAAGGTATCTAGTGTTTCTATTAAATCTGAATTAAAGGCATACTTGAATTCGTTGGGAGGTACTTATGATGCAACAAAATTAGGACTCTAATTAAGGAAATCGTAAGGGTTGAGAATTGCTCAATCCAACAAAATAACAGAAGGAGGATAGTTCTATAGATGAACTTTCCTCCTTCTTGCGTTATAAAGTTTTTGACTTGTTGGTTGGATGCTGAAGCTTTGTGCTATCTTTGTGCTGCTCTGAGCTTAACATCAAAGAAAATGGAATGAATGCAAGTGAAAAACATACGAGAATCAGTCGATTGTTAGCTTCTGTATCTTTGCCCATATGGACAATTGGACTGCTTGCAATTGTCTATCTGTTACTCCTTTCGCAAAATCCCACATTGGATGCCTACTCTTATGCATACGGTGCCATTATTGGAGGTGATGAACTGCTGATGCCCCACCATCTTCTTTATAATGTGTGGGGATATGCGCTTGTCCGCATCTTTGCTTTTACGGGAGCAGAACCATTGACCCTTCTTCAGATTTCCAATATTGTTATGTCGGTAGGTTGCCTGCTGATAACAAAAATGATTTTGAAAACGATTGGAGCTTCAGACAAATTTACGGCTGCCTCTTTGCTGTTTTGTGGAAGTTGTTGGGTTTTCTTGCGCTTTGTATCCGATAATGAGTGCTACATTATGCCTCTATTCTTCTCTTTAGGGGCTTTGTATTATGCTATAGATATAAAGCAGAATTGGTTGAAGTCAGTACTTTGTGCCTGCATCTCCATCTTGTTTCATCAAATAGGAGTGTTAGTTTATCTGCCTATTCTGTGTATGATTGTGTTAAACAAAGAATTGCCTTTCAATGTGTTTGTTAGATCATTAGCTGTGAGTTTGATTGTTCCTATAGTCTATGTTTTTGCTACTTATTGGCAAACAGGTTCAGCTGCTGTTTCTTCTGTGGTCTCATTTGTTTCGCACGATTATCTTAGTGGAAGTGCCGATGCTCCTGATTTGTGGCAGTGCTTTTCATTGGGAATCATCAATACATTCCGTGCTTTTTTTCAGATGCATGGTTATGTGTTGTCTCTTTTGAAAACACATTGGTTTGTCATGTTGCCACTAGTTGTTTTGGTTGCTGCATTACTGATTATGGCGTTTGTGTCATTATTTAGAATGCCGAAATCTAAAGTTTCGGTTAAGACTTGTGGATTTAAGTGTTGCGTCATTGCCGTTCTCACTCTTACGATCGTTTTCTCTTTTTTCTCTAACGGAAATGCTGAGTTTATGTACATTCTTCCATTTATGGCAGTGATGTTGTTGGCGATGTGTACAAAGATAGATGCCCGTCAGATGGCTCTTGTTGCAGTTGCCGTATTTGTTTGGAATGTTTCTGTAGGTGCTGTTCCTTACCATTTTTGCAGGATGAATGGATACAGTCAGACAGCCGAAGCTGTTCACGATCATCTTGATAGCCGATTTTTATTGGAAAATGCCCAGTGGGTAGAGAATATCTATTGTTATAGATATCGCTCTGTTCCTGGAAATTTGATCGGCATCCATCGTTATTCTGATAGTTTATATCGAGCTGATACTTCTGCTCATGTGACTATTTATACAGATTGTTTTGGTGGTCATAATGCTATTTCGAGAGCTTCTATACTAAAGGTTGATTCTCCTGATTTTTTAAATGAGAGTCAGACTGATAGCACGTTGCTAAGATTCGAAAATTTCTTCTCTAAATATGAAATCAGACGATTGAAATATTAGTTTGAAATTTTTATTTAGGATAGGGGCAGTTCTTTTACCAACTTTTTTCAGCAGAAAAGAAATGTAGGGTCAGTCTGGAGAGGACAAATAACTCATTGATAATGTCCATTCCTTAATGCGTTTTTGCGGATGATCATTAATTTTAATTATATAAATCACAAAAGGAGAAGAACTTCCGTATGGAAAATCTTCTCCTTTTTTCGTATCTTTGCACTCCCTTGTTTTTCGCAGGGAAATTTAAAAGAGAAGAATATGAAACAAGAATTGATAGATAACGCACTTAGTAACCTCAGAATTTCAGAGTTGAACGAGATGCAGAAGTATATGCTTGATATTTATGAGGAGAGTGATGACATTATCCTGTTGTCTCCAACAGGCTCAGGTAAGACGTTGGCTTTCCTTTTGCCGTTGCTTTCTACTCTTGACCCAGCGAAAGAAAAGGTACAAGCGTTGATACTCGCACCTTCGCGAGAGTTGGCTATGCAGATAGAGGATGTTTTCAAAAGCATGCAAACAGGTATCCGTGTCGGTAGCTGTTACGGAGGCCACTCTATGTATTACGAGGAGAAAATGTTGGAGAATCCTCCTGTTGTGCTGATCGGTACACCAGGAAGAATAAAGGATCATATTGAACGTGAAAGTCTGCCGATAGATCAAATTCGTACGTTGGTGTTAGATGAGTTCGATAAATCACTCGAGTTTGGTTTCGAAGAGGAGATGTCATTCATCATCTCTAGCCTAGGCAACCTTTTGAAGAAGAAAGTTCTTCTTTCTGCTACTGACATGCCAAACATGCCTGAATTTACTGATTTGAATAATCCTTCAGTCGTCAATTTCTTGTCAGAGTGCGAGACGTTAAATGGATTGAAACTATATAAAGTCACCTCTCCTATAAAAGATAAGTTGGAGGTCTTGTTGAAGCTGATTTGCCATATTGGCAATGAACCTACATTGGTTTTCTGTAATTATCGAGACTCTGTAGATCGTGTCACAAAATTCCTTCTTACAAATGGTGTGGAATGTAAAATGTTTCATGGTGGAATGGAGCAGCAGGATAGAGAGAAGGCTCTTTGCTCTTTCCGAAACGGTAGCTGCTATATTTTGGTTTCAACCGATTTGGCTGCACGAGGATTGGATATTCCTGAGGTGAAAAATGTGGTTCACTATCATCTTCCTTTGAACGAGGAGGCTTATACACATAGAAATGGTCGTACAGCACGTATGTTTGCTGAAGGTTCTTCCTTTATAATTCTCAATTCAGAAGAGAGCTTGCCCGAATATGTGGATCAAAACTCCGAGGAGATGGAACTACCGGAGAAATCAACCTTGCCAGGTTTGCCTGAGTGGGTGACGCTTTATATCGGAAAGGGAAAACAAGACAAGTTGAGTAAAGGCGATATTGCTGGTTTCTTGATGAAGAAAGGTCGACTCAACAAAAATGAGTTGGGTAAGATTGAACTGAAGGAACACTACTCTTTTGCAGCAATTAAGCGTGATAGAGCTAAAAATCTTTTACAGTTGGTGGCCAATGAAAAGATAAAAGGTGTGAAGACCATTTTTGAGTTGGCTAGATAGTAGAAAGACCGAAAACACTATCAATTCAATCACAATGCGCTATGAAAAAGATGCATTCTGAAAGTTTATATTTGAAAAATAGTGTTTCTTTTAAGACAATTGTTTAAATTTGCCGACCAAATGGATTAGTTTAAAAACAGAAAGTAAATAATGGTATTGGAAAATGTACAAACTTTCTTGTTTTATGGTTGGGTTGAATTTTTAGAATTAGAAAAGCAGTTTTCTGTTCAGTTTTAAATAAAAGAAAACAAAAAGATACGATATGAGGATTATTGGAACAGGTGTTTCTATCCCTGAATTGAAGGTAACAAACGACATGATTGCCGAATTCTTGGACACTAATGACGAATGGATTTCTACTCGTACAGGAATCAAAGAGAGAAAGCTCATTTCTACAAAGAATCTTTTCCATTTGGCAGCTGATGCAGCAAGTAAAGCCTTGGAATCTGCAGGAAAGAAGGCTACAGATATGGATCTTATTATTTGTTCTAACGTAGCAAATAGTTATATAACTCCATCTTTGTCTTCTATAGTTCAGGGTATTATTAAGGCTACTTGTCCTTGCTTTGATATCAATAATGCTTGTACTGGATTTTTGACAGGTTTGGATATTGCTGATGCTTATATCTCATCAGGAAAATATAAGAACATTCTTTTGATCTGTGCTGAGGAACCAAGCCGTTTCTGTGATTGGGGTGACCGTAACGCCTGTATCCTTTTCGGAGATGCTGCAGGCGCTGTTGTCCTTACAGAGGGTGAGGGATTGAAGAAGATCATCACAACTACGGCTTCTATGCCAGATGTGCTTTACTATAGACGTAAGTTGGAACCATCTCCATTTGTTAAGAAGGATGAGAATTATAAAGCTTTGCAGATGGTTGGTAAAGAGGTGTTTAAAACGGCAGTAACATCTTCTACAAGAGATATTAAGAGGGTGATTTCTGAATGTGGAATGGTACCGTCAGATGTTGATCTGTTCGTACTTCATCAGGCTAATCTTCGTATTATTGATTCTATTCGTCAACACTTGGACTTGCCAGAGGAGAAATTTCCTCACAATTTGGATAAATACGGAAATACATCTTCTGCTACAATTCCAATATTATTGGACGAACAGTTGAAGGCAGGAAAGATCAAAAATGGAGATATCCTTTGTTTTAGCGCATTTGGAGCAGGTTTCTCAACCGGTGCGTGCATTATGAAGTGGAACGCATAATAGAATTAAAATATAGAATAAGGCCGTGCATTTTGTACGGCCTTGTTTGTTTTATGGACTTAGTGAAAACTGTCCGCACATTTATTCTCTTGGTTTTTGAATCATCCTTTGATAAACCTCCACAAATCCTCATACGTTAATTTCTTTCCATGCAATAAGATGGCTGATTTATAAACCAATCCGGCCAAATATGCGCAGAACAGGGCGCATGCCGCCAAAACACCAAGTGAAAGTAGAACCTCAGCAAGGTCTATTCCATGACATAGTCTTGCCATCATCACAATAGGGGAGGTCAATGGAATATAAGAACACCAAACCGCGAGTTGACTTTCGGGTTGATAGGTTGCGTAAATGCCTGCGTAAATCGCAAAAATGATAGGAACCGTTACCGGCATCAAGAATTGTTGTGAGTCAGTACCAGGCTCAGACATGGCTCCGATAATGGCGAAGAATGAGGCATAGAGGTAATAACCAGCTAAGAAGAATAGTACGAAAAAGAGAAGAATTATGAATATGCTTGGGTCTTTGGGCATCTCAAAGTTCGAGAAAAATTCTGTATAGGCTCCTGTGCTCTCGCTGAAAAATTGAAAGATGAAAAATGCTATTCCTGCCCAAATAAGAAACTGGGTCAACCCCACAAGCGCAATGCCTATGATTTTTCCTGTAATGAACTGAAATGGTTTGGAAGATAGAAACATAACTTCCATAATCTTGTTGTTCTTCTCTTCTGTGACTCCTCGCATTACTTGTGTTCCATAACTGAAAATAAAGATGTAGATAAGGAATGCAGATGCTATGGCGACAAAGGTATTCGTTTCGTTCTGCTCGCTGTTCCCGTTTGGATCATACTGTTTTATGCTTTGACTATTGACTTCTACTTTGCACTCTTTGTAAGCTTGTGCACTTTGTGGGCTTGCCTTCTCCAACTTTTTAAGAGAGGCGGCTTCAGATAGTCTTGTGTCAATGTGTCTCTTCATGTCCGTTGGAATTACATTTTCGGAGATGAGGAGAATGTTGTTTGGGTAATTCTCTGGCTGTTCAGGCAAATTGATGACTGCAAAGAATGTCTTGTTTGGGTTCGTCTCGTTGAAATAGATGTCGTTGCCTTCGGTGAAAACATAGTCTGGATTGCCTTGTAAGGCTCGTGTGTAGTAGCCCGCAGAATCGCCCAAAACTAATGTTTCTCTCTCCTCCATGCTCTCTTGCGTTAACATGATGGTCGGGATGACTGTAATGGCCAAAAAAATCAAAGGTGTTACGAACGTCATGATGATGAACGATTTTCGTCTGATGCGCGATAGGTATTCGCGTTTTATGATGAGAAAAAGATTATTCATGGATGTTTGAGTTGTCGTTTTTTACTTTAAGAAGGAAAATCTCGTTCATAGAAGGCAAGTGCTCTTCTATGCTGATGATTTGGAAATGTTGCATCAATTCAGTAATGAAGCCATTGTTGTCCATCTCCTTGTTGGTCTTCTCTATCAACCATTCGATGGTATCTTCTTTCATGGTAGACGATTGTATCCTGAAGTTTGGACTCTGAATCTTATCTTCCTTTGTTTTGGTCGTCCTGACGATGAAGGATCCATTCCTATATTGTTCTTTGATTTTGTCAATCGGTCCGTCTAAAATGATTTGCGCCTGGTGGATGAGAACCACCTTGTCGCAAAGCTCTTCTACCGAGCCCATGTCGTGCGTTGAGAGTAAAATGGTAGTGCCCATCCCTTTCAACCGTAAAACTTCGTTTTTAATGGTCTCTGCATTGATTGGGTCGAAACCACTGAAAGGCTCGTCCAATATCAGGAATTGAGGTTTGTGGATAACTGCAGAGATAAACTGAATTTTCTGTTGCATCCCCTTAGAAAGCTCGTTTGTTCGGCTGCTTTTCCTGTCGGTGAGCTGTAGCTTTTCTAACCAGAAATCGCACTCTTTCTTGGCTTCGCTTTTGCTCATTCCTTTTAGTTGCGCAAGGTAAAGCAGTTGTTCGCCAACCTTCATTTCAGGATAGAGGCCTCGCTCTTCGGGAAGGTAGCCTATCTTTCTCCGCTCTTGGTCGTCAATCGTGTTTCCATTTAGTAAAATACTTCCGTTGTCGGGTTGAGTAATGCCAGTGATACTTCGGATAAGCGTTGTCTTTCCGGCTCCATTGGGTCCAAGAAGTCCGACGATGCTGCCCTTCTCTATTTCAAAAGAGACATTCTTTAGTGCGGTCTTAGTTCCGAATGATTTGGTTATGTTGTTGATATATAGAAACATTTCAAAATGGGTCTTTGCTGTGATTCAAAGATAGTGACTTTTTTTAAGTCTGTTTGAAAAAACACTTGTTTTAGATGGAATTTTCAAGTCTATTTGAAAATGATTTTGAAAAGAATGAAAAAGCATGTGAAAAATTATTATGTATATATTTTATGCCAACAAACATATTGGGAAAGCACTTTTTGTTCATGTATTTTTAATATCTTTCGGAGATTTTACGTAAACAAGGAAACTATTATTAATAGGGAAAAAATATTTAGAGTATGAAAATGATTAAATATGTATGCTCGGCAGCAACAGTGGCTTTGTTGAACCTATTGCCGATTACAGCACAAACACCTTCTTTTGATAA
This sequence comes from Paludibacteraceae bacterium, assembly GCA_023227695.1. GTDB lineage: Bacteria > Bacteroidota > Bacteroidia > Bacteroidales > Paludibacteraceae > RGIG10190. The sequence continues at coordinate 3,046 of JALNVE010000060.1, read as the reverse complement.
GGAGCAATATCAGAAAGCTTTGTGGATGACCACTCGTTTTTACGGAGCTCAACGTTCTGGCGTTGGACCAAACTGGCTTTTGGCTACACATGAACCAACTGACGTGCCTAGTGCATTACAAGGAAATCTAAGTGCATTTAAAAAAGGTCAGTCATTCGTTAAGGATGCTGATGGTAGTTATGATTTAACGGGTGGTTGGTTCGATTGCGGTGACCACGTTAAGTTTGGACAGACAGAGTTCTATTCTGCTTATATGTTACTGTTGGGATATTCTGAGTTTCCGGCAGGTTATGACGATTATTATTCATTCGATTATAACGGTTATATTACAGCCGATGATTATACATGGGAGGGCAAGAAAGGAAAACCAAACGGAATTCCTGATGTTCTTGATGAGGTTAAATATGCAACCGACTATTTGTTGAAGTGTGTTAGAGATAAGTCCACTTTCTATTATCAGGTAGGTGATGGAGCAGTTGATCATAATCACTGGGTTACAGCTTCGGTTATGGCAACCTTGTCTAAGTCTGAGGGTGGAGAGGCAGGAGGTTCTCGTGCATTCTCAAAGGCAACTGGAGGAGTAACTTCTATGGCTGCACTTTGTGGTTCCGCTTTGGCTGTTATGGCTCGTGTGTATAAACCTTTTGATCCTGAATATGCTCAGATGTGTTTAGAGAAGGCTTTGGTAGCTTACGATTTTGTAAATGGAACTTCCAAAGGAAATTCTTCAGCAGGAGGTTTTTATGGAGCAAAGCCTAAATATGTAGAAGACTTGGTTATCTTCAACGCAGAGCTTTATAGAACGACTGGTGATGAGAAATATTTGAAAGAAGCAGAGAACAACAGTACTTGGATGGAGACAGAGGCTGGCTATAACTATAACTACTCTTTGTGTTACAACAATACGGCTGATTTGGCTTGTTACTTGATGGCAACTTTCAAGAATAGTTCATATGCATCATACGCGATGCAAGCTATGGATTTTTATGTTAATACAATGTACAAACCAGCTTCTGGTTATTTATTGAATAAAAAGAAAGGATCTTGGGGAGTTCTTCGTTTTCCTGCTAATCAGGCATTTGTTTATGGTTTGTATGAAAAGTTGAATGGAAACTTGACGAAGGTAAATCAATATTCATTGACAACCATTGAATATATCATGGGTAAAAACTCCGGGTCTTTGTCTTATATCACTGGTTTTGGAGAAAAATCACCAACATACGTTCATCATAGAAATTATTATAGAAGTGATGCGGATAAAGAGACAGGTGTTAAACTTCAGTCTAAATTCCGTCAGTTCGGTTACCTTGTAGGAGGTAGTTTGGATGGCTCTTATAGTGATGTTCCTGGAGCTGATTATACCTATTCTGAGGGTGGAATTGATTACAATGCTGGTTTGGTTGGAGCTTTGGCTTACATCAACTCAATTCTCAATCCTGTCAATGTGAATAAGTTTGGTCATCCAACTCCAGATTTGGGTGAGGCTCAGTCTATATGCGGACTATCTTCTATTAAGTTGGATTCTAAGGTTGCTGCGGCAGGTCAACGTACCTTTACTTGGTATAAGGATGGCGTTAAGGTAGCTTCTTCTACCTCTGCAACTACTTACGAAGCTAAAGAAGCTGGTATATACTCTTGTGTAATTGATTCTGCTGGTGAATGGGAAACATCTGGTGAGGTTGAAATTCTTGCAGCTTTACCTACATTTGATATTCCGTCAGAGTATGAACTTTGTGATCCAGCTTATGTGACATTCGATTTCTCTTTGGGTGAAATTCCTGCTACATATACATGGTACAAGGATGATAATGAAATTACTGGTGAGAATACAAGTATTCTTAAGGTTACAAAACCTGGAGCTTACAGGTGTGAAATAGCAGTTTCAAATTGTGCATCACAGAGATTGGAAATGAACGTAACTTCATTGTTGCCAGTAATTGCTGATGCTGTTTCTGATTCTAATGGAAATGTTACTTTGAAAGCTGAGGGTGATGGAGAATATGAGTGGTATGCGGATGAGTCTGTTATGACTCCTTTGTATAAGGGCTCTACATTCACAACTAAGATCGACAAGGATACTTGGTTCTATGTTCAGGATGCCGGACAGATGAGTTTGACCTCAGGTCCTACTGCAAAGTCATTCACAGGCACGGGTGTCAATTGGGGTAATATCGGAGCAAATTTCACAACATCAAAGGCTTTGAAGATTACAAGCATTACTGTTGGAATCCAATCTGTATACAATGCAGGAAATACAACATTAACAGCAGAATTAACTCATGGAGCTTCAAAGAAAACATTTACTTCCGATGCAGCGAATGTCTCTGCTGCAGGATATGTAACCTTCACGTTCTCCAATCCAATTGAGTTGACAGAAGTAGGCGATTACTCTTTGAAATGTTCTTCGGGTAGCTTTGCTATTAACTTCTTCGAGAATGGTCCGGCTTATTCAACGTATGAGAATGCAGGAAATCCTATCACATTTACAGGCGCAACTCAAGGAAATGCTGCAAATGGTGCATTCCCAGCTTTGGTTGATTGGAAACTTGAGACAGGTTCTGGATGTGCTCGTGCTCTTGTCTTGGCAAAGAAGGGTGAGTCTTCGGGCTGTCCTACAGAGGTGTCAGCTGTTTGTGCAGTCTTCCCTAATCCAGTAGTTGACCAACTTACACTTGACTTCTCTTGTGGCTTGTCACAAGGCAGAGTTTCCGTTAAGTTGTACGATGCTGTAGGTTCAGTAGTCTTGAATGAAATTTTGCCAGCATCTGCTCAAAAGGAGACATTCAATTTGAGTTCTTTGAATCAAGGTATATACTTATTGCAAGTCGTTAATGGTGACGAAGTATATACTCAGAAAATAGTAAAGAAATGATATAGCACATAAAATACGAACTGAAATAAGAAGGGGATGGCTCGAAAGAACCATGGGTCAGTAGAAATTTAGTGGGGAAAAGCATAAATATTGGCGATACGGAATAGGAAGAACTTCTTATCTACGACCCCACGCAGATTAGCCCTGAAAAGTTTGATTTTCGCATTGAAAGAC
>JALNVE010000059.1 GCA_023227695.1 Paludibacteraceae bacterium | reverse complement strand
TGAAGGTGCAACAGATATTTTCAACTTGATGGGTAACTATTATGGATTGAGTCCTCGTTACAGTTCTTACCTACAAGGTATCGTTTCTAAGGTAAGTAATGGAACCAGCGTCAACTTCCGTCCTGGTTTTATGTTGATCGCTCCAGAGTTGAACGAGATGAACTGGGCTATTGGTGATGCTACTGAATCTGACTACACTATCATAGTAATGGGTAACAACGGAAACACTGAGGGAGAAGAGGGTGAGTCTATCGCCAACTCAACTCTTGGTGATAGGGCTGGAATCGGCTTGCCCGAGTCTCAGATGAGTTTTTTGCGCCGAGTACGTAAGAGTCGTTTGGACCAAGGAAAGAAAAGCGGATTAATCGTCGTTCTTACAGGTGGTAGCCCAATTGATATGCGCGAAATCTGCGATTTGTCTGATGCCGTTGTCTTCACTTGGTATGCGGGTCAGGAGGGCGGACTTGCCTTGGGCGATTTGCTCTTTGGCGATGCTAACTTTAGCGGTCGTTTGCCAATCACTTTCCCTGCTGACGTAACAAAGCTCCCTGCATTTGAGGATTATTCAATGCAGAACCGTACATATAAGTATATGTCAGATAATGTGATGTATCCTTTCGGTTATGGGTTGAACTACAGCAAGGTCTCTTACTCAGCTGCTGCTTTGTCTGACGCTAAGACTGCTGCTTCTGTTTTGAAGAAGGACAAAACTATTCAGGTGAAGGCAATTCTTAAGAATGAAAGTAATGTGGCCGTTGAGGAGGTTGCTCAAGTTTACTTCGCATCTCCCTCTGCAGGAAAGGGAGCTCCTAACCAGGAATTGATTGCTTTTAAACGTGTGAAAATTGCTCCAAATTCGGAGGTGACGGTTGATTTCAATATCGATGCCGACCAGTTGAAGACAATCCAAGAGGATGGTTCTGCTAAACTTTTGAAGGGTGAGTATACATTCACTGTGGGAGGTGCTGCTCCTTGTGTTCGAAGCAATGAGTTGGGTGTAAGCCAGTCATCATTTGTATTTAAATTGTAAATTATAATATATGAGAAGAAGTCGAATTTTTCTATACTTTTCTTTGATGGCAGCTCCATTGTTGGCCACTGAAGGAGCCGCTGCACAGAAAGCACCTCAGCTTCGTGCCGATAATATCGATGAGGTTGTGAACGCTATGACCCTTGAGGAAAAAGCTAGATTGGTAGTGGGTGGCGGAAACAAATCTTTCGGAGATGGTATGACTATGGTCGGAAATCAGAAGAAATTCGTTTCGGGTGCTGCTGGTGTTACGGTTGCCATTCCGAGATTGGGCATCCCCGCAACTGTGTTGACCGATGGTCCTGCGGGAGTTCGTATTGATCCAACTCGCGAAGGTTCATCTCAGACTTACTACGCTACAGGTTTTCCTATCGGAACTTGTTTGGCATGTACCTGGAACACCGATTTGGTGGAGAATGTAGGTAAGGCTATCGGAAACGAGACCTTAGAGTATGGTTGTGATGTGGTTCTTGGTCCAGGAATGAACATCCATCGTAACCCTCTCTGTGGAAGGAATTTTGAGTATTATAGTGAAGATCCATTTGTAACGGGCGCTATTGCTACTGCTTACGTCAAGGGTGTTCAGAGTCAAGGTGTGGGCGTAAGCTCAAAACACTTTGCTGTTAACTCTCAGGAGACTGACCGTACGAAAGTGGATGAACGCGTAAGTCCTCGCGCTTTGCGTGAAATCTATTTGCGTGGATTCGAGAAGATGGTACGCGAAAGCAAGCCTTGGACGTTGATGTCTTCTTACAATCTTATAAATGGTCAGTTTGCGATGGGTAGCAAAGATTTATTGACCGATATTTTGCGAAAAGATTGGGGGTTTGACGGTATGGTGATGACCGATTGGGATTGGCGTGTTTATTTGCCGATAAACGAAGAACTAACCGCCGGCAGTGATTTGTTGATGCCTGGATTGCCATTCCAAATGGATAGCATCATCGCTATGGTGAAGAGCGGAAAACTTAGCATGAAAGAGTTGGATGTAAATGTTCATCGTATGCTTGAGTATATCGTCAGAACTCCGCACTTCAAGAATTATAACTATTCTGAAAAACCAGATTTGAAGGCTCATGCTCAGATTACTCGTCAGAGTAGTACCGAAGGTATGGTGTTGTTGAAGAATGCAAATGAAACTCTTCCTTTCCAAAATGTAAAGAAGGTGGCACTTTTCGGAGTTAACTCGTATGATTTTTCTTCAGGAGGTTTGGGCTCTGGTAGTGTGAATGTGCCATACGTTGTGGATATGGTAGATGGTCTGAAGAACGTTGGCATTTCTACTACTCAGACGCTTACGGATATTTATAAGAGTTATGTGAAATATGCTCGCTTGAAACTTAAGGTCGATAAGAATCCGGCTATGTGGTTTCTCAATAATGGACAACCTAAGTTAGATGAGATTGAAATTACTGAGAGATGTATCCAACACGAAATGGCCGAGGCCGATGCAGCTGTCATCACAATTGGTCGTCAGGCAGGAGAGGCGATGGACCGCTCTATCGAGAATGATTTCAACCTCTCTCTATTGGAGCAAGGTTTGATTCACAACGTTTCGGATATATGCCATTCAGCGGGCAAGCGTGTCATTGTCATCATCAACTCAGGTTCGGTTATTGAGACCGCTTCATGGCGTGAGTTCGTGGATGCAATCCTTGTGGCTTGGCAGCCAGGCGAGGAGGGTGGTAACTCTGTTGCTGATGTGCTTACAGGAAAAGCCAATCCTTCTGGCAAGTTGACTATGACTTGGCCAATTGCGGCCGTTGACCATTATTCAACTCGTAACTTTCCTCAGGAATACGATATGTACACCTATAAGAATATGGAGACCTATATTTATGGAAATATCAAGGGTATTGACTACTCAAACCACGAGGAGGACATTTACGTAGGTTATCGTTATTTTGATACTTTCAAACGTCAGGTGGCTTATCCGTTCGGATTTGGTTTGAGCTATACCAATTTCGTATATAGTAAATCGGAAGTGACACTAAATAAAAAAACTTCGGAGATTGAAGTTTCTGTGGTTGTGACCAATATAGGAAAGACGGCCGGAAAAGAGGTTGCTCAGGTTTACGTTACAGCTCCTAAAGGAAAGTTGGAGAAACCAACCAAAGAATTGAAAGCTTTTGCAAAGACTAAACTATTGCAGCCAGGTGAGAGTGAAACTCTTCGTATGCGTGTTGCACAACGAGACTTTGCTTCGTTTGATGAGTCTAACAGCCAGTGGCTAGTAGAGGCAGGTGCTTATCAGATATTGATTGGTAGCAACAGTGCAGATATCAAGGCTACACTCTCTGTAAATGTCTCTTCTTATACAGAGAAAGTTTCTGATGTTTTACATCTGAAGGAGCCTCTCAATTTGTTGAGAAAGTAGATCTTTTGCTAAAAAATAAAAAGTCCCATTGGTCAGCCAATGGGACTTTTTTTGTATTTGTTCTTATTTGGTAATATGGATTATAATGCAGAACAGTTATTGCGATTTTCAAATTCTGCAGGCGTTACCATATTGTCGCTTCTATAAATGTTTGTTTTCTCTACGTATTTAGCCTTGAGCTCACCGATTCTTTTGTAGTGGATTGAATTACTATGTGAATCGATAGATTCTTGATCTTTCCATCCTTCTAATAGAAGTAGGGTTTCTTCGTCATTTTTAGGTAGGAAATAGGTGTACTGAATGTTGCCCTCTTCATTTCTACTGGCAACGTCTAACTTTTCTGAAGTGATGGCATCTAAAAAGTTTCCCCTTTCTCCTTTTTTGCATTGGTATGAAATAAATAGTGTTTTCATTGTTTTGTTTTTATTTTTTTTACAATCTTTTTTGTATAAAAACCAAATTGTGGTTTCGTTGATTCTTTGATTGTTTTTTTAGGCCATTTTTCGTCAGACAGTTCGCTGTTTTTCTTACATGATCCTAAAAATTCTCAAAAAATCATCTTAAATGATTTAACGATTAAATTCAAATAGTTTCTGAAAGAAAGATGGCAAACGAAGATGTCTTCGTTTGCCATCTCTTGATTGGTTGGAATAGAAATTTTCCTTATTTAGCTTCCCATGCAAGAGCAGATGCACCTAAGATAGCAGCATCAGCGTCTTTCATTTCAGAGAAGAGCACTTTGACCTTGTTTTTGAAGATTGGCATAAGGTTTTCTTCCATTGCCTTCTTGATTGGGTTAAGAAGCATATCTCCTGATTTAGCCAAACCACCAAATAGAATGAATGCTTCAGGACTGCTGAACTTAACAAAGTCTGCAAACGCCTCTCCTAGAGTTTCTCCTGTGAATTCGAATACGTCTTTAGCTAACTTATCACCTGCTTTAGCAGCATCAAAAACATCTTTTGATGTGATTTGGTCAATAGGCATCTTTCTTAACAAAGAATCTTCGTTAGCTCTGTTTTCCAAAAACTCACGAGCTGTTCTTGCTACACCAGTTGCTGATGTGTAAGTCTCCAAGCATCCTTTGTTTCCGCATCCGCACAGACGTCCGTTACGACGAACAATGACGTGACCAAGTTCTCCTGCGAATCCGTCGTGACCGTAGATTAACTGACCGTTAGCTACAACACCACTGCCAACACCGGTTCCGAGTGTGATCATTATGAAATCTTTCATCCCGCGAGCTGCTCCGTAAGTCATCTCACCGATAGCAGCAGCGTTAGCGTCGTTTGTCAATGCTACAGGAACTCCGAACTTGTCAGAAAGAAGTTTTGCGAAAGGAATAATGCCCTTCCAAGGAAGGTTTGGCGCATATTCGATATTTCCTGTGTAGTAGTTTGCGTTTGGTGCACCTACACCGATACCTTTGATGCGCTCAATCCCACAATTGTTCTCAATTAACTTAAGAAGACCTTTGTGAATCTCTTCGATGTATTTGTCTAAATCGTCATTATATAACTTTGTCTTGATGGAATCTGATGCTAAAACATTTCCTCTTGCATCAACAATTCCGAAAGCTGTATTTGTGCCTCCTAAGTCAATTCCGACTACATAGGGCTTGTTCTCTGTTGCCATAATATATTTTATTTATAATTAAATTGATTTTTCTTCTTCTGTTTGAGCTTTTCCGATTTTGCATCCTTTGAAACCGTACCAAACAAGGTAAGCATAGCAAATCAAAGGTACTGCGAATGCAAGTTGTGGATTGGCTAAGTCAGCAAGTAAACCTTGAAGAGGAGGAACTACTGCACCTCCAAGGATCATCATGACTAGCAATGAAGAACCTTGAGATGTGTATTTTCCCAATCCGTCGATGGCCAAAGTAAATACATTAGAGAACATGATGGAGTTGAACAAACCTACAGAAAGGATAACCCACAATGAAATATGTCCTGTTGTGTTAAGCATCGTAACAATAAGAATCATGTTGACGATAGCGAATAGACCCAATGTTCTTGAAGGAATAGACTTCGCAGCGATGAAAACTAAGTAATTAAGAACAAGGAATATCAAGTATAATGACACATCTTTGAAATGCGCTGAAATCTGAGCCATGATGTTTTCTCCGCAGAAATCTAACTTTCCAGTGATTGTGAAGATCAAAGCGAAGGCAGCGATTGCTGTTAAAGCCATGTATAGATATTTCTTTTTGTTTTCCATTTGGCTCATTGAGATAGAACCCATGAAACGTCCTATCATTGCACCTCCCCAGTAAAATGCGAGCAATGAACTTGCTGTCTCTTCTGCCATTCCGTGAGTCTCTTTCATAAAAGAAACAAGGTTACTTCCGATGGTTACCTCACCTCCAACATAACAGAAGATACCGAGCATACCGAAAACCAAGTGTGGGTGTTTTAACGCACCTATTTTACTGTCATTTTCAGAGTCGTTTGCATTAGAACTTTCCACATTAGGTATTTCAGAGAAGAAGATGATACCTGCAAGAAGCAACAGAACGCTGGCCAAAACCAAGTATGGAATTTGAACGGCAGATGCACCTTCTGAACCCTTGAAATAATTGAATATGAAGAAACCTCCAATTACAGGGGCAATTGTTGTTCCTAATGAGTTGAATCCTTGAGAAAGATTAAGACGGCTGGATGCCGTTTGTGGAGTTCCTAAAATAGCAACCAACGGATTGGCAGCAATCTGAAGGAAAGTAAATCCTGTTCCTAAAAGGAATAAAGCCGATAGGAAAATGATGAATTGAGGATTCTGAGACTTTGCTTCCCAAAAGAAAAGAAAACAAGCCACTGCAGAGATGAGAAGTCCTGAAACAATTGTGTTTTTGTATCCTATTCTGCGGATAGGGTCGCCTACTGTAGCTGAAACTACAAAGTAGATGAGTGAGATGATAAAATAGGCGGTGAAAAATGCGAACTGAACCAAATTTGACTGGAAGTGGGTTAGTTCAAATACTCCCTTCAAGTAAGGGATGAGAATGTCGTTCATACAAGTGATGAATCCCCACATGAAAAACAATGTGGTAAGGGTCACTAATGGAACTAGATAGCTTTGGGATTTTGTATTTTCCATTTTTTTCTTTTTTATATAATCTTTATTGGTTTTTGTTATTAAAAATCAGCTTGAATCTTAAAGTTTAAACGTCTTCCTGTCAAATAATTAGGTACTGCATATTGCATGTTCGAAACGTCAGTTACCCAATAGTAGGAGTTGACGTTCTTAATATCTAACAAATTAAAGAATTCTAAATTAAACGACAAAGTTTTAGCCCAAGACAAAATCTTTTTACTCATGATTTTATCCTTCCCTTTTTGGAGTAGGTAGGCAACACCCATGTCAACACGTCGGTAATCGGGTGTGCGGAATTCGTAGTCTGCACGGTTGCTGTGAGGAGGCGAGAATGGCAGTCCGTCAATCCAAACTAACTTGATATTGAATTTCAATTTTGAATAGCCAGGAATATAATCTTGGAAGAAAAGAGAGATATTGTACAACTGGTCGGTTGGTCTGGAAATATAATCTTTGCCGTCTCCATAGATATTCTCTTTCGTCTGCATGAGGGATAGGGAAATCCAAGAGTCTGCACCGGGCACAAATTCACCGAAAATCTTGGTGTCTAATCCTGCTGCATATCCGTCTGCACAGTTGTCGCCTACATAAACAATCTTCACGTTGTCTACCGTATAAGGGTTGATGCGGTCTATGTATTTGAAATAAACTTCAGTCGTGAACTTGAACGGTCTATCCCAAGAGCGGAAGTAATAGTCGCTACCAAGTAATATTTGGAAAGAGCGTTGTGCTTTGATCTTATCATTGAGTTTTATTTCCACATTTCCGTTTTCAGAGACGAATGTATCCCTGATTTCTTTGAAGTAAGGCGCTTGGTAATAGATACCAGTTGCTAATCTAAGACCAAAGTTCTTCTTCCAATTAGGGAACCATGCGATGTTGGCTCTTGGGCTGACAAGCAACTCTTTGTTGAAGTCCCAATAATTGGCTCTGACACCTCCGTTGACGATGATTTTTCCGAAGGAATATCTCTTGCTGTAAGTGTCTTGAAGGTAAGCCATATATCGGTTCGAGTTTATCGTGTAATCTGCATTCAAATTGTTGTATAATGCGAGATAGTCTTGGTGCACAGGGATGGAGTATCCTGCAGAATCTCTCATTTCCCATTCGTTCACTTTGTCTTTCACGGTCTCACGTTGATAAGTCAATCCCCATTTAATCTCGTTGTTAGGAAGATTAACAACACCCAGTTGTGAGATGTTCATCACCGTTGCATTCAAGTAGTTTCTGGCATGTTCTTGGTATTTGCCGATACCTTCGCTCAAATCTGTTGCAGCTGTGTTGCTGCCGTCAACATCTCCTAAACGGTACTCTCCTGCAATGTCGTAGGTTTCGCTTTCTAATGTATTGAAAGAAGATAACATCAATCCTAACTTCGTGTTGTCAAGCGGTTTGTAGTTGAATGTCATTGCACCGAAAAGGGTTTGGAATAAATCCTTTTCTTGACCGTCGAAGTAGACGGTAAATGATTTCATGTTGGTCATCGTTCCGAAAGAGGTTTCTCTACTCTTGGGCTCGAAGTTGTAGCTGTTTCTTGAATAGTTTCCTAAAAAAGTGAGCTCGCTCTTTTTCGTGAATTGATAGGTCATGAAGGTCTGATAATCGAAGAAGTTCGGATCGTATTCGCCTTCAGTTTCCAAAGAACCTAGCAGATAAGAGGATGTTTTGTATCTGACGCCATGAACTTGAGTGAACTTTTTATTAGATGAACCCAAGTAGGCAGATGCGCCTAGTAGGCTGGCAGAAACGGAACCTTCAAATGCTTTCGGCTTTTTGTATTGAATGTCCAAAACAGAAGCCATCTTGTCGCCATATTGTGCGCTGAATCCTCCTGAAGAGAATTTGACTTCGCCCACCAAATCTGGGTTGACAAAACTTAAACCTTCCTGTTGGCCAGCTCTGATTAATAGTGGTCTGTAAACTTCAATGTCATTTACATAGACGATGTTCTCGTCGTAGTTGCCGCCTCTTACCGAGTATTGAGAACTCAGTTCGTTATTGGCACTTACGCCCGCTTGCGTTGTGATGATGGATTCAATTGAACCAGATGTGCTAGGAATCGATTTTAAACCTGTAAGGTCAATGGTTTGTAATGTATTAGACTGTTTCTTATACTCTTTTACGACGATATCGTCAAGGCTATAACTTGTCTCTTCCATCTTTTGGCGGATGGTGATGTCGTTGCCTTTGGTTGAAAAAGCTCTTTCTACGTCTTTGAAACCAATAAAAGAGAAGAGTAGGGTGATGGAGTCTTTTTCGGTAGTAGGTCCAAATTCGAAGCGGCCAGCGCTGTCTGTTCTGCATCCTTGCGAAGTGCCTTTGACGGAGATGTTGACAAACTCCATCGCTACACCTTCCCCGTCAGTTACCTTTCCCGAGATGTGTATCGTCTTGGCGGATGTTTCTCCAATTGTTCCTAATAGGATGAATATGAATAGTAATAAGTTCTTTTTCATTTAATCTTTGGTTGTAAAGAGACTGCTTCTTTCCAGCCTTCTTTTCTAATAAATGCCTCTTGTCGAGACTCTGACAAATAGTAAACGTTCAAAAATCCACTAAATTTCATTTGGTATATAATTGTTTACAAAAAGAATCTGTCAGTTATATGCAAAGTTAAATTTTTCTCTCTTATAGATGAAACTTTGTGACGTGGAAAAATGCCGGAAAGGAAAAGTTTTAAGGATTTAAGAAACAGATGTAGTCTTCGTGTTTGTTGTTATGGTTCTATTTAGACATTTTTTTGTTGTAAGAATAAACTTTTTATCAAGTAAAACATTCAATTGTCAATAACAATTATTTTAAAACATTTTTTAAGTATCATCATAAAAAAAATCAGAATACGTCAAAAATCAAACATTTCAAAATCAAACACTTACCATGATACCACACAAACAAATCTTTCACTAACCGTATGACCGTTGGCATCATTTGCCTCGAACAAGATGATATATGGCGCAACAGATAAAACATTTCCGTTGTCATCGCATCCATCCCACTCTAAAGTGCCCTGAGATGAAAGACGAAGATGGTCGGCTAAAGTTCGAACACAAATGCCATTCATATTATAGATATTCACTGTTGCCACATAACTATCTTGAGAAAATGAATATTTAATCTTCAAAAAGCCTGATTCATCTTGATATGGATAACAGACCTCTGCAAGCATGCTGACCTCATCCACCTCCGTCAAATGCATGGAATTTCCATAACCAGGTGTGCCAAAACCAGATGCAGCCGAGGCAGAACGCCAAACATTTCCGTCTGGCGAACAACGTTCCAAAGAGACACCCTTCCTGTTTTGGAGAAATTCATCATGCATGGAGGCTGCATAGCAGAAATCATCAATCAGCAAACTATCCTTATCAATCAACACTACGCAACCCTTCTCATTTCCGTATGCTGGCAACTTATCCATTTCGAGAAAGGCCTCTTCTGCAAGACAATCATAAAAAGTACAAACTGCATATTTATCTGCAGTCAACAACAGATATTCTTTTGGAAACAAAAATTTGCTTCCGATCTTCTTAGCCGAATAGATAGAACCATCTGAACGATAAGTGGCCAAAAGCAGATTTGACACATCCAGCATTTTCGAACTCCTATTGTAAAGTTCGACGTAATCGGTTCCATCTTCAAAAGGATTGAACAACACCTCATTGATTATGACATCTTTCGGCATGCATTTTTCCGGAAGACCAAACCTCCAAACAGTGTCAGGCAATGCATTACCCGCCATATCTTTCATCTCCATCAAATGCAATTCATATAAATCACCAGACTTCAAAGGAGAAAGAAATGATAGAGTCAACTCAGAAAAGCCAGAATTCCATTTGGCAGAAAGTGGACAATCATCCACTTTAAATTTAAAGACTCTCGCATCGATTTTCTCCGAAAAGGTGATTTTAATCAAACTGTCAGAATAAGCAATATTATTAACAACTGGAGATTCTGTATCCAAAAACGTTTTTCCATCAACAAACAGGGAATCAAAGGCAAATGCCTTGTTTCGGGTAGAAGAATATTTACAATAAAAGCCGCAATAATAAGAGCTTCGCCAGACTGTATCCACCACGCTACACTCCTCCAAAAAGCTGGATTCATGCTTCATTTTCGAATAAACATGCCACTCTCCTGATTGCGAACGCGTAACGCGGACAATAAGATGAAGAGAATCTCTGTTTAACCTGAGTGTTTCTCCTGCTGCAAGTTTCTTCACAGAAACGCCCGTCTGCCGATAAAGCAAAATCTGGTCGGAAGCATTTCCTATTTGCAGGAAATACCCATTCAATGAATCACGAAGAGAATGCGTATCACTGCATAGATAAAAACGAAAAAGATTAGAACCTGACGGGTTGAAATCCATCTGAAGAGAGAGTCGCCATTCCGCATCGTCCATCGAAGTGGAAGGCATAGACAAGTACGCGACTTTTCCACCTGGCAGAGCCTGCAAACGCAGTTGACCATTAGAAAAGACAAAACTAGAATTGTCGCCCGACCATTCTGAAAGCGGTTGATTTCCATCAAAAAAGACAGAGATTGGTGTTCCAAAAGCAGGCAAAACAAGAAGATGCAAAAAAACTAGCAAAGAAAACAGTCTCATTTTTACAATTTTATTAGTTAAAGAATTATCTTTGTACAAACTTTTACGAAGATACATCTATTTTCGTAAAGTTCAATCAGTTAACTAAAAATAACAAAGAATGAGAGTAGCAATTGTTGGTGTAAGCGGAGCTGTAGGACAAGAGTTCCTACGCGTGCTAGCGGAAAGAAATTTCCCAATGTCAGAGTTAGTGCTTTTCGGCTCATCTCGTAGTGCCGGAAACGAATATGAGTTCAAGGGCAAGAAGTACACAGTCAAGGAACTCAAGCACAATGATGACTTTAAAAACATTGACATCGCATTCACCTCTGCCGGTGCTAGTATTTCTAAAGAATACGCAGAAACAATTACGAAATATGGAGCAGTAATGATAGACAACTCAAGTGCATTCCGTATGGATAACGATGTGCCTTTGGTTGTTCCTGAATGCAACGCAGAAGATGCGCTTAATCGTCCTCGAGGAATCATTGCCAATCCAAACTGCACCACCATCATGATGGTGGTTGTATTACAACCATTGGAGAAGATAAGCCACATCAAACGTATCCACGTAGCAAGTTACCAAGCTGCTAGTGGTGCTGGTTCTGCGGCTATGGATGAGTTGGAGCAACAATATCGCGAAGTATTGGATGGCAAGCCAGTTACTGTAAACAAGTTTGCTTATCAGTTGGCCTACAACGTAATCCCTCAAATCGACGTATTCACTGAAAACGGATACACGAAAGAGGAGATGAAAATGTTCAACGAAACAAAGAAGATCATGCACAGCGACGTTAACTGTTCAGCTATGTGTGTTCGTGTTCCTTCACTTCGTTCTCACTCTGAAGCTGTTTGGATCGAAACTGAAAAGCCAATCAGTTTAGAACAAGCTAAAGAAGCAATCGCACATGGAGAGAATCTTCAGTTGTTAGATGATCCTGCCAACAAAAAGTATCCAATGCCTTTGTTCGTAGCAGGCAAGGACGATGTTTACGTAGGTCGTATTCGTAAGGATTTAGCTAACGAGAATGGTTTGACATTGTGGTTAGTTGGTGACCAAATCAAGAAGGGTGCTGCTTTGAACGCTGTTCAAATCGCTGAGTACCTTGTCAAGGTTGGAAACATCAAATAAAGCAAAACGAAGCATGTAATAAGTCATAGAATGGGGGCTGTATCTAAAAAGATGCAGCCTCTTTTCATTTTAGAAAATGTCACGTCCTGAAATAGCGTTACAACAAAAAAGTAACGAATATGAAAGGAAAAGAAAGGGGTCAGTAGAAATTTAGTGGGGAAAGAAATATCATAAAAAACCAAGTATCAACGTTTCTATACCATGGAAACAAAACAACTAATAGCGTTGGCAGAAGTAGTACTGCCAACCGAGATA
>JALNVE010000058.1 GCA_023227695.1 Paludibacteraceae bacterium | reverse complement strand
TCAAAATAAAAAAATACAAATCAAAAAAAATATCCATTCCAGCAAGCTAGCTTGCTGGAATGGATAAATCATAGTATGTTTGTCCAATAAAACCTGTAACGCTTATTTAGGACTTGATAGTATCATTCGCGCTCTGTTGGCATTTTTCAGGCTCACTTTGGGTTGCACTTGCCTATTTGATGTTGTTGCCATACTTGGGTCTCTTTTCCTATTATTATCATAGGACATTCGTTAAATGGTTGAGCGAAATCAGATTCAAGCTTATACTGAAAAAAGAGAACACTCAAAAATTGATTGAGTTAAGGAGTTCAATATCCTCCTTATTGGATAAAGAATTAAATAAAAAAAAATAATAAAACTAAAAAAAAATGGAAAGACGAGTTGTGATAACAGGAATGGGCATATACTCCTGTTTAGGAAAAACTCTGGAAGAGGTAAGAGACTCCCTTTACAACGGCAAATCAGGAATTATATTTGACCCAGCCCGTAAAGAGATGGGATTTCGTTCTGCATTAACTGGAAACCTTCAGGTTCCAGAACTGAAAGGTGTCTTACCAAGAAACCAACGAGTATTCTTAGCCGAAGAGGCTAAATATGCATATATGGCAACAGCTGACGCTCTGAAGAGTGCCGGACTAGACCCCGATTTTATTGAAAAACAAGAGATTGGACTTTTATATGGAAACGACAGTAGTGCCGATGCCGTTGTCAAAAGTGTAGACATCATGCGTCAGAAGAAAGACACAACTTTAGTAGGTTCGGGTGCTATCTTCCAATCCATGAACTCAACAGTAACAATGAACCTTTCATGTATATTCAAATTGAGAGGCATCAACTTAACTGTTTCAGGTGCTTGTGCAAGTAGTTCGCACGCCATCGGATTGGGTTCATTGCTCATTAAATGGGGATTACAGGACATCGTTGTATGCGGTGGAGCTCAGGAGGTGAATCCTTTTGCTGTAGGCAGTTTTGACGGAATCAGTGCCTTCTCAACACGCGAGGACGAACCAACCAAGGCATCACGTCCATTCGACCGTGACCGTGACGGACTTGTTCCTGGCGGAGGTGCCGCAACGATTATTATTGAGAGTTTGGAGTCTGCCATCAAACGTGGTGCTCCTATCTTGGCAGAGGTTACTGGTTACGGATTCTCATCCAACGGCGACCATATATCTGTACCTAATGTAGACGGACCAAGCCGCTCTTTGAGAATGGCTATCCGTGAAGCTGGCATAGATCTTCGCGAAATTGGTTACGTCAACGCACACGCAACCTCTACTCACGTAGGTGACCAAAACGAAGCAAAAGCTCTTCACAATGTATTTGGCGACTATAAACCAAAAATCACATCAACAAAGTCCATGACTGGACACGAAATGTGGATGGCTGGAGCCAGCGAAATCATTTACTCTATGTTGATGATGCAAAACAACTTTATTGCTCCAAACATCAATTTTGAGAACGCTGACGAGGATTCAGCAAAATTGAACATCACACCTATCAGAGTAGATAAAAAGTTTGATACATTCCTCTCAAACTCTTTCGGTTTCGGAGGAACCAACTCAACGTTAATCGTAAAGAAATTTATAAAATAACAAAAACAGTAGTCTCGTCGATTTAGTAAGTTTGATCGAAAATCAATTTAACATCAAAATCAAGAACACTGAATTAAGTAAAATTCTTACTTTTGCTGATTTGTATGAGTTTGTCGATAATGGAATGAACGATTAATAATGAGCAAAGAAAATCCTCTCTATCAAGGAGATGAAATAAAGAATCTGATTCCACAAAGGGAACCAATTTTGATGGTCGACACGTTGTTCGATGCTGATGAAACATCATGCGAGACAGCCTTGACTATCCAAGAAGGCAATATGTTCTGTGAAGATGAATTTTTCACTGAGCCTGGTTTGATTGAGCACATCGCCCAATCAGCCTCGGCCTTTGCTGGTCATACGGCAAAGAAGAACGGCAAGCCCGCTCCCATCGGTTTCATAGGCGAAGTGAAGAAGTTTAAATTAGCAAAACTTCCTCATGTGGGCGATAAGCTCCATACTTCAATAAAAATCATCTCCGAGATAAACAAAATCTCTCTTCTATCAGCCGAGACAAAAGTAAACGGGATATTGATAGACAATTGCCAAATGAAAATCTTCATCAAAGAAGATTGACCCATTTTGTCATAAAAAAATGAAGCTGAAAGAAAATAGAAACAGACCAAAACTAACTGACACCATTGAGATACAAATCAGGTTCAGTGAAGTTGACTCCATTAAAATGACATGGCACGGAAGCTATGTCAAATACATGGAGGATGGTCGCGAGGCCTTCGGTCGCAAGTTCGGACTAGAATACATGCGCATCTTCGACAATGGTTATTTGGCTCCAATTGTGGACATGCATCTGCAATATAAGCAGCCTGTCACCATCGACGACGTCATCATTGTTGAAACGACTTACATACCCAGTCTGGCAGCTAAACTGATGTTCGAATACAACATCTACCGCAAAAGCGACCATGCGTTGGTGCTCAAAGCTTCGACCATTCAGCTTTTCATGACAAAAGATGGTGAATTTGAAATTTCAACTCCTCCTTTCTTAGCCGAATGGAGACAAAAATGGAACCAATGATGCTAAAAGAGAGTTACTTTATAATAGCAGAAAAGACGAGAAATGAAAACGAGATACGTTTTCAGATAGAACTCAGCCCTTTTCACGAGGTTTACAAAGGCCATTTTCCTGGCATGCCAGTTTGTCCAGGCGTATGTAACATGGAGATGCTTAAAGAGTGTGTGGAGGAAGAGACGGGGCAAAAGCTAATTCTGACCAACCTCTCGCAATGTAAATTCTCTGCGGTCATAAAGCCAGAAGAAAACCCCCTGTTGTTAATCAATATGAATATTGAAAAAACAGAAGAGAATTCGTTCAAAACAAAGGCAAAGATCACCGATTTGGAAAACTCAAAAGTATTCGTTGAATTCAAAGGAGAATTCCAGATTAAATAAAAAAATTACCGGTTGACTGTATTTCGTTATTCGTTTATAAAGGTTCAAACGATATAAATTAATAAAACGAGAAATGCTTAACGGAAAATAAAAAACTACACATCCATATAGTTTTTCATTTGATCAATAAAAACCACTTTGGAAAGTTAATAGAAAATAAAGGAAAAGATATTCATCATGACAAATTTAGCTATCCTTATATACAACTTCTTTAAGGAACACAAATTCCTATTTTATGCGATATTAATCTGCAGCAGTATATTCTTTGTTTATACAGGTCTTAAGGTGGAATACGAAGAGGATATCTCCAAACTTTTACCAACCAACAAAAATGGTTCTGAAAAGTTGGTATTCAACAACTTAAAAGTAAAAGACAAACTCTTTATACTTTTTTCACCCACTTCAGATACAGTAAGCAAAGAGAATCTCATGAGCTTCTGCGATGAGTTTATCGATTCTCTCTTGGCTAAAGACACAGCCCACGCTGTCATTTCCGATGCTCTATACCGCATTGATGATGAAGTAATCACAAACGCAATAGCTACTTTATCTGATAATCTTCCTATCTTCATGGATAGCACCGACTACCCAATGATGGACTCTCTCCTCTCCGAAAAGTGTGTCGACTCGCAGATGCAGGAAAACTTGATGATGTTGTCCTCTCCTGCAGGAATGGCATTTACTGATATGATTGGCAAAGATCCAGCTGCTTTCCGTAAAATGTTCATGAACAAAATGAACCTCTTCGGCGATGACGAAGGCTCCAGCTTTATCATTCTAGACAAGCATTTCTTTGCTCCCGACTCTACTTTCGAACTGGCTTTCATCTCTCCTAACTTTCAATCGTTCGATTCAAAATTAGGCATTCAACTGATTGAACTGTTAGAGTCCAACATGCAGAGTTTTTCAAAGACTCATCCAGAAATAACCGTCCATTTTCATGGAGCTCCTGTACAAAGTGTATTCAACTCAAGACAGATAAAGAAGGGTTTGAGTCTGACAATGACCATTTCCCTTTCGCTTATCTGCATCATCATTCTGCTTTGTTACAAGAACAAATCAACGCTGCTCTATATGTTGTTGCCGGTCATCTACGGCACGTTCTTCTCTCTCTCCATTGTCTATTTCATTAAAGGAGGAATGTCACTTTTGGCTATTGCCATCGGTGCCATCGTTTTGGGTGTGGCATTGAGTTATTGCCTGCACATCATCACCCATTTTAAATACATAAGCGACCCTATAAAGGTATTAAAAGACCAATGCGTGCCTGTATGTCTAGGTTGTCTGACCACCATCGGAGCATTCATAGCACTCTTGTTTACTCAATCGGAGCTTCTGAAAGATTTCGGAATATTCGCATCTTTGGCCTTAGTTGGAACAACGCTGTTCAGCCTCCTCTTCCTACCTCAATTCATCAATCCAAAGAAAAATAAAAAATCGAACATAGCCTTCTCTCTTTTGGAACGATTCAACTCTTATCCTTTTGAGAAGAACACAATACTCATTATCAGTATTGTAGTAATCAGCTGCATCTGCATCATCACATCCAGATGGGTGAAATTTGATGCTGATTTAGTTCACATCGGTTATTACGAGCCAAGGGTTGTTGAATCGTTGAAAATGATGGATTCGCAAGTCAAACCAGGTTTTGACTCGCAATATTATGCAACGTCATCAAAAAATCTTGATTCAGCATTGATTTACAATCAGCAGTTGCATGAAATGCTCGACTCAATGAAAGAAAACGGTAATATCAGGTCCTATTCAAAAGCGACGTCACTTTTCATTCCAACCCAACAGCAGCAACAACGAATTAACTATTGGAACAATTATTGGACAGATGCCAAAAAGAAAGAGATAAAGAACAGAATCATAACATACGGAAATAAATATGGTTTCAATGAAGAGATGTTCGCCTCCTTCTTCGACAAGATAGATAAAAAATACGAGCCTATTTCGCTCTACGATTCTGGCATTTTACCATCAAACATTCTTTGCAATCTGATTGAATACACAGACAGTTCATATCTTGTATTCACACCCGTCTTCATGAAAAAAGATGAGCTCTCGGCAATTAGCAAACAGTTAGTTGCCAGCAACGAAAATGTGGTCGTAATAGACCCATTCTTCTATACAAAAAGTATGGTCGAAATCATCAACAATGACTTCAACGTCACGTTGGGCATCTCTTCTTTATTTGTCTTCATCGTGCTTCTGTTCTCGTTCAAGAGCATCATACTCTCCATTCTCGCCTTTATACCAATGGCTCTGAGTTGGTATATTGTTCAAGGCGTAATGGCCATTTTCGGACTTCCGTTCAACCTAATAAACATCGTCATTTCAACCTTCATATTCGGTATTGGTGTGGATTACAGTATCTTTATTATGGTTGGTTTATTGGCTGATTTCCGTACACGTCGAAAACTGCTTACTTACCACAAGACTGCGATTGTATTCTCAGCTGTCGTGTTGATTATCGGAATTGCATCCCTTTTGTTTGCAACCCATCCAGCAATGGCTTCCATCGGAATTTCAACGCTGATAGGCATGAGTACGGTTGTTCTTCTATCCTACTCATTACAGCCATTCTTATTCTATTGGCTTATAATAAGGCCAACAAAGAAAGGTCAAGCACCGGTCACGTTGTACAATCTCATACATGCTACCTCATACTTTGGCAAAGAGAAATTTACTGACGCTCAGAAAATAATCAATAACTACGAATATAAAGGAGACGAGGTAGAGCATGCAATCCGTCATGATTTGGGTTTAACAAGGAAATTCAGCATCATCAGCAAAAGGGCTGAAGAGGCAGAAAATGTACTCGACTTCGGTTGTGGATACGGATTTATTAGTTATTGGTTCTCTATCAAAAACAAAAAATGCAAAATCACAGGCTACGAAACAGACCCTCAAAAACTTGCATTAGCAGAAAACTGCCATTTGAAGAGCGAGTCAATAACATTTTCGTCAAACAAAGTCTGCATGAACGGAACCTTTTATGTCTGTATCATTAACCGTACACCTGATGCAGATGAGTTGCCTTCATTAAGACGATGCATTGAGCAGTCTAAATTGGTGATTGTCCGCAAACTGGCATCCGTAGATGAAATGTTAGTCGGAAATTATGTAGTGGCAGATTCTGACTTTGAATTTGTAATTTACAGCAAATCAGAAGAAAAATGAAGATGGAAAAGTTTGATGTCGTCATAATAGGAGCCGGACTCGGAGGTTTGGAATGTGGATATATCTTGGCAAAAAATGGTTACAGCGTTTGTGTGTTGGAAAAAGAATCTCAGATAGGCGGATGTCTACAAACCTTCAAGCGCGGAAAAACTACATTTGACACTGGTTTACACTATGTTGGCGGGTTAGGCGAAGGTGAGTCTTTAAATAAATTATTCAAGTACTTCGATTTAATGGATTTACCTTGGCAAAAGTTAGACGACAACTGTTTTGACGAAGTAATTCTGAACGGAAAATCATACCAATTTGCGATGGGTCAGGAACGTTTCGTTGAAACTTTGGCTCAAGAGTTCCCTCATCAAAGAGAAAATTTAAAACGTTACTCTGATGTTTTGCGCACGGTTGGCGACAATCTGTTCGACAACTTCCGCGCCAAAGACCCTAATGAGATTTACAACTCACCATTTTTTAACCGATCAGCATACGAGTTTCTGAATGAGACCATTGACGATCCTACTTTACGAAACGTTTTAGCAGGAACTTCTCTAAAAATGGAATTGAATGCAGAAAAACTTCCACTCTATTTTTTTGCTCAAATCAACGACTCGTTCATCCGAAGTGCATGGCGAATTAAGGGAGGCGGGTCTCAGATTGCCGACTTATTAGCTAACAGCATCAAAAAGATGGGCGGCACCGTCTGCACAAATGCAAAAGCGACAAAACTCATTGAGACAGATGGAAAAATCTCGTCGGTTGTGATAAATGACAACGAAGAGATAACGGCTGATTATTTCATATCAGACATACATCCATCTACAACGTTAGAACTCATTAAAGAGAGCCAAAAGATACGTAACATATACCGTAAGCGCATCACTAATTTGCCGAATACCCACGGTATATTTACTGCCAACATAGCGTTGAAAGAGGAGTGCATCCCCTATCTCAATCGAAATCAGTACATCTACGAGACTGACGATTTATGGAGCTATGGTCAATATCAACCGAACAGAAAGACCGATTGTGCACTCGTCAGCTATATGATACCAGAATCAGGAAAATATGCAAAGAGTCTTGATATACTCACCCCTATGCATTGGGAAGAGGTGAAACAATGGGAAAACACAGAGCCAATGCACAGAGACGACGCATACAATGCGCTTAAAGCTCAAAAGGCAGAAGAGTGCATCGACTTAGCTTCAAAATATATTAGCGGATTAAAGGAAAGCATAGATAAAGTTTATACAAGCACACCGCTCACCTATGCAAACTACACAGGCACTGCACAAGGTTCTGCCTATGGCGTTCAAAAGGACTACAATCAGCTGATGTTAACCATGTTGGTACCACGCACACCTGTACCCAATCTACTGTTGACAGGACAGAATCTTAATCTGCATGGAATTCTTGGCGTCTCCGTCACTTCTTTCTTTACCTGTTCGGAGATTATAGGGAAATATGATTTGACAAGGTGAACGAAATAAAGGATCAAGAGAAAATGTCTGTGGACAGTTTTTGACCACGAATTAACACGAATTATTTTAGGTCAACTAAAATCAAAAAACGAGACTTGATCCAAATTTTCAAAATTTGGTTTCATTCAATCAATCTGAAGAAAAAAATTCCGTCAAGGTACTGACGGAATTTAGTTCAATTATGCAAAAATGGATTTGAAAGACAGAGATTATCCTCTCTCCTTATCTTGTGCAAACTCTTTTAGAGCATCAGAAACCATCTCATGTTCATCGGTTATGATCAACAACTTATCACCAACATTAAGGGATGTTTTACCTGTTGGAACGAAATAGGCATTATTTCGTTTTACCATGATAATAAGCGTTTTTTCAGGCATACCAAGGTCCATAAGACGATTGCCATTCAGTAACATATCACTATTAACAGCCACTTCTGAAAGAACAGACTTGGCATCTTCGGGCAGTTCGATATCAAAATTCTTTGGTGAGGTCAACGGATTAGGCTTCTCTGAAACGCCAAGCCATTGCGCCATCTTAGGCAAGCACGAGCCTTGAACCACCAACGAAACCAAAGTGCAGAGAAATACAATATTGAAGATCAACCGTGAATGGGGCACATTTTCTGCCAAAGTCAAAATGGCAAAAATAATAGGCACCGCACCTCTCAATCCTACCCACGAAACGAAAGTTTTATCCTTCCACTCCATCTTTCGAAAAGGCAATAAAGAAAGGAAAACACTCAATGGACGAGTAATGAAAATCATCACAAAACTAATCAGCAAACCTGGAATCAAAACAGGATACAACTCGTGTGGATTGACCAACAAGCCCAAAGTGAGGAACATGGCCAACTGACTCAACCATGAGATACCATCAAAAAAACGCAACGTTGAACGTTTGTGGACCATTTTCGAATTGCCAACTACCAATCCAGCGATATAAACAGCCAAATAGCTGTTTCCTTTTAAATAATAGGTTGAAGCAAAGATAAAAACACAACAAGTCAACACCATGATTGGATAAAGCGAGGCATTTTCAATCTTTAGCTTATTCATCCCCAACACGACCAATTTGCCTAGCAAAAAACCCATTGCAGCACCAATAATCAGTTGCAACACCACGATTCCGGCAGCACGAAGGAAACTAACATCACCCTGTGTATTGACTATTCCGATCAATGTAATGGTCAGAACGTAAGCCATCGGGTCATTACTACCACTCTCCAACTCCAACATCGGACGAAGATTATTTTTCAGCACAAGGCCTTTCGAACGAAGAATAGAAAAGACGGAAGCCGAATCGGTAGACGACATCGTGGCAGCAAGCAGCAAGGCTGTAATAATGCCTACGCTCACAGACACAAGCGTCTCGTTCAAAATATACCAAACTGCAACACCTGTAAAAAGAGCTGTAAGTAAAACCCCAAAAGTAGCCAAGATAAGTCCCTGTGGAATAACCGGTCGGATATCATCTATCTTAGTATCCATACCGCCCGAAAAAAGGATAATACACAGAGCCACCGTTCCAATAGTCTGCGCCAACTGAATATTTTCAAAATGAATACCCAAGCCATCACTGCCAAAAAACATTCCGACAGCCAAAAAAAGCAACAATGTAGGCACACCAAAACGATAACCCGCCTTATCGGCAAGGATACTTACGAAAAACAAAATAGAGACAATTAATAATACTAATTCAATCTGAATCCCCATAAACAATCATTTTTTTATAAATTTAATGATTAATAATCAAACGAGCTAGTCAACAAAACAAACATTATGTTTTATTTTCACTTTTTTGAAAAAAACATAAAAAAATCAACCTGTAAACACGAGTTTAAAAATTATCACATATAAAATAAATGTCAAACTGAATACTTACAGAAAATTGCGTTATTAATTTCTTTTTATTGACATTTATTTCTTCTAATTTTGCACTTTAAAATAAAAACAAAAAAAGGCCCTTTTTCTAAAGAGATTAAGAAGAAAAGCCATAATAGAAAATATTGAAATAATCATGTTGACAGCAAAGGAAATACGTAAATCGTTCACCGATTTTTTTGCTTCGAAAGGACATACGATCGTACCTTCGGCTCCTATGGTAGTTAAAAACGACCCTACATTGATGTTCACCAATGCGGGAATGAACCAGTTCAAGGATATCTTTCTTGGAAACTCTCCACGTAAGTACCCTCGTGTCGCAAACTCCCAAAAATGCCTTCGTGTCAGCGGTAAACATAACGACTTGGAAGAGGTAGGTCACGACACTTACCACCACACAATGTTCGAGATGTTGGGCAACTGGTCTTTCGGCGATTATTTCAAGAAAGAGGCTATCTCTTGGGCTTGGGAATATTTGGTGGAGGTTCTAAAATTGGATCCTAACCGTCTTTACGCAACCGTATTTGAGGGAAGCAAGGAAGATGGATTGGAGAGAGATAATGAAGCTGCTGAAATCTGGGCTCAGTTCTTACCAAAAGATAGAATCATCGACGGAAACAAACACGATAACTTTTGGGAAATGGGTGATACAGGACCTTGCGGACCTTGTTCAGAAATCCACATCGACATTCGTTCTGACGAAGAGCGTAAGAAAATAAACGGTCGTGATTTGGTCAATAAAGATAATCCGCAAGTTATCGAGATCTGGAATAACGTATTCATGCAATATAACCGCAAAGCCGATGGTTCTTTAGAGTCATTGCCAGCTAAGCACGTTGATACCGGAATGGGATTCGAACGTCTATGTATGGCTTTGCAAGGAAAAAAATCCAACTACGACACAGACGTTTTCCAACCAATCATCAAAGAGATTGGAAATATCTGCAACTGCGAGTATGGAAAAGACAAGAATACAGACATTGCAATGCGTGTTATTGCTGACCACATCCGTACAATTGCCTTCTCTATCACAGACGGGCAATTGCCTTCAAACGCTAAGGCCGGTTACGTCATCCGAAGAATTCTTCGTCGTGCCGTACGTTACGGATACACTTTCCTCGGTCAGAAACAAGCATTCATGCACAAACTCATCCCTGCACTTATCGACAGTATGGGCGAAGCTTATCCAGAGTTGATCGCTCAACAGAATTTAGTCGTTAAGGTTATCAAGGAAGAGGAAGAGTCATTCCTTCGCACATTGGAGACTGGCATCCGCCTACTCGACAAAGTGATGGTTGACACTAAGGCTGCCGGAAAGACCGAGATTTCAGGAAAAGAAGGTTTCACACTATACGATACATTCGGATTCCCATTGGATTTGACAGAACTTATCCTTCGTGAAAACGGAATGACAGTTAATCTGAAAGAGTTCGATATCGAAATGCAGCAGCAGAAAGAGCGTGCTCGTAACGCTGCCTCTGTTGAGACAGGCGACTGGGTTACTATCAAAGAAGGTGAAACTGAATTTGTAGGATACGATCTTTTGGAAACTGACGTTGAGATCTTACGTTACCGTAAAACAAAACAAAAGAACCAAGAGCTTTATCAGATTGTTTTCAACCGCACACCTTTCTATGCAGAGATGGGAGGTCAGTTGGGAGACTGCGGTGTAATCATTGCCGAAGACGGTACAAAAACGGCCATCATCGACACAAAGAAGGAGAACAACTTGAGCATACATATTGCAAAGGCTATTCCTGCAGACCCTACAGCATCATTCCACGCAATTGTTGATGTTGAAAAACGTCAGCAGACAGCTTGCAACCATACAGCAACCCACTTGCTTGATTACGCATTGCGTCAGGTTCTTGGCAACCACGTTGAGCAAAAAGGATCATTGGTTTCACCAGAAAACTTACGTTTTGACTTCTCTCACTTCCAAAAAGTGACAGACGAAGAACTTCGTAAGGTCGAGCGTTTGGCCAACAAGATGGTTCGCGAGAACATCCTATTGGAAGAGGCTCGCAACATGCCAATTGACCAAGCCACCGCAATGGGAGCCATCGCATTGTTTGGCGAAAAATACGGCGATACTGTCCGTGTTATAAAATACGGTCCATCTATCGAGCTTTGTGGTGGTACACACGTACACGCAACCGGCGAGATCGGGATTATCCGCATCTTGTCTGAGAGCTCAGTAGCAGCAGGCGTTCGTCGTATTGAGGCTGTTTCTGGTGTCAAAGCTGAAGAGTTGATCGATATGCAACAAGATATTTTGAAAGAGGCAAAAAACTTCTTTGCAAACACACCAAGTTTGACACAGTCCATCAAGAAATCAATCGAGGAGAATGCAGATTTGAAGAAACAAGTTGAAGTATTCGTGCATGAAAAGATTGGTCAGATGAAAGACATGCTCATCAAACAGGCATCTGTCAAGGGAGATGTAAAGGTGATGGTATTGAAAGGTGAATTCCAGCCAGACATAATTAAGTCTATTGCCTTCCAAATCAGAAATGAGGTTAAGGATAAGATGATATTCGTTGCCGGAACACAATACAACGGCAATCCTACTCTTACGATTGTACTTTCTGACGCTTTGATGGAAGATGGATTCAACGCTACTGCCATAATCAGAGATTCTGCCAAGGCTATCCAAGGTGGTGGAGGTGGTCAACCATTCTTCGCTCAAGCAGGAGGTAAAGACACTTCTGGTCTTGACAAAGCTGTTGATATGATAACTAACAAGTTCTAAAAAACTTACATAATAGAGGAACGGCTGTGCCAATCGGTGCAGCCGTTTTTTTTGACCATCCTATACGCATCTCATTTCTATTAAAGATAAATGCTGGATCAGCGGATAGGTGGGGTTGGTATAGCGACAAGAATATTCCCCAAAATTCATGATAGCATTATCTTTGCGGAATGAAAACAGATCAACTATTAAGAGAGATATTGCCAAGCGTAATAGT
>JALNVE010000057.1 GCA_023227695.1 Paludibacteraceae bacterium | reverse complement strand
TGCTGACGATTTATGCAAAAGAGCCAGTTCATAATACTTGATATTTTTGGGTAAGAAACCCAAAATAGGACGTAACAAAAGATAAGGCTCTTTTCGAGATATCGTCAAGAGCCTTAGTCTTTCTATTGTTTTATTTACAAAAATACTACTTCGCAAATTTCTTAACAATTATAGAAGAATTGTGTCCTCCAAAACCGAAAGTATTCGAAAGAGCAGCACGAACCACTCTATTCTGCGCTTTGTTGAATGTGAAGTTCAATTTGTCATCAATATCCGGATCTTCATCTCCTTCAGCGTGGTTGATGGTAGGAGGCACGATGTCGTTCTTAACAGAAAGAACGCAAGCGATTGCTTCGATAGCACCAGTCGCACCTAGAAGGTGTCCAGTCATTGATTTGGTCGAACTAATATTCAGTTTGTAAGCGTTGTCACCAAATACGTTTTTGATGGCTTTAACTTCAGAAGCATCACCTACTGGAGTTGAAGTGCCATGAACATTAACGTAGTCAATTTCTTCAGGTTTCATTGCAGCGTCTTTCAAAGCGCTGTTCATTACTAGGATAGCACCTAAACCTTCAGGATGTGAAGCCGTCATGTGATAAGCGTCTGCAGAAGCGCCAGTTCCTGCTATTTCAGCATAAATCTTTGCACCACGAGCTAACGCATGATCTAACTCCTCTAGAATTAAACTTCCAGAACCTTCTCCCATCACAAAACCATCTCTTGATTTGCTGAATGGTCTTGATGCTGTTTCAGGACTTTCGTTTCTTGTTGACAATGCATGCATGGAATTGAAACCGCCTACACCTGCTGCAGTGATAGCTGCTTCAGCTCCTCCTGCGATCATAACATCTGCTTTTCCAAGACGGATAAGATCGAAAGCAACACCTATAGCGTTGGTAGAAGAGGCACAAGCCGAAACTGTACCGAAGTTCGGACCGCGGAAACCATATAACATAGATATGTGTCCTGCGGCGATATCACCAATCATCTTAGGAATGAAGAATGGGTTAAAACGAGGAAGCCCGTCTTCTGCTGTATAATAGCTTGCCACTTCCTGCTCTAGTGTATTCAAACCACCGATACCGGCAGCAAAGATTACACCTACACGGTCATGGTCGATCTTCTCCATATCGAAAGCTGCGTCTTCAACACTCTCTTTAGCCGCAGCTATCGCATATTGTGCGTATAAGTCGTATTTGCGAACTTCTTTCTTCTCAAAATATTTAAGAGGATCGAAATTCTTGACTTCACACGCAAATTGCGTCTTGAATTTTGAAGCATCAAAATGAGTAATAGGTCCAGCTCCACTTACTCCAGCCAACAAATTGCTCCAGTAATCTGCAACGTTATTGCCTATTGGGGTAACTGCACCCAGACCTGTTACTACTACTCTTTTTAATTCCATACTTTTTTACGCAAAAAGTAAAAAATTATTTTTGCAATGACTCAATGTGAGCTATAGCATCTCCCACTGTAGAGATTTTCTCTGCTTGGTCATCAGGAATAGTTACTCCAAATTCTTTCTCAAATTCCATGATCAATTCTACAGTGTCAAGAGAATCTGCACCTAAATCGTTTGTGAAACTAGCCTCTGGTGTTACTTCTGACTCTTCTACACCTAACTTATCAACGATAATAGCTTTAACTCTTGATGCAACTTCTGACATAATCTTAATTTTTTAGTTAATAATAAAATACTAATTTTGCAGTGCAAAGAAATAAATTTTTATCGACATACAACAATTATTTGTCATTTTTTTGATCAAAACTGCTCATTTTTGATCAAAATGTGCAGTTTTTATTCTGTTGTATAACATATTTCTAGTTTTAATATATTGAAAATCATATATTTATAGTTATGAGTAAGAAAATTGCAATTTTTGCATCTGGGTCTGGAACAAACGCTGAAAATATCATAAAATATTTTTCTTCGAACAAAAAAGCGGAGGTAAAGCTGCTTTTATGTAACAAAAAGGATGCGTATGTGTTAGAACGCGCAAAAAATTTTGGCATCCCTTCCGTAGTTTTTACCAAAAAAGAGATGGAAGAGGGTTATGTTTTGTCTCTTATGAAAGAGAATGACATCGATTTCATTGTTCTTGCAGGTTTCCTTTTAAAGGTGTCAGACGATCTGATTAAAAACTATCCTAACCGCATCGTTAATATTCACCCTGCATTGCTTCCTAAATACGGAGGCAAGGGAATGTACGGAATGAAAGTACATGAGTCTGTTGTTGCTGACGGCGAGAAGGAGAGCGGTATCACAATCCATTATGTAAATGAGTTCTATGATTCTGGTGCCATCATTTTCCAAAAGAGATGCTCTGTGTTGCCTACAGATACTCCTGATGATGTGGCGACTAAGGTTCATGCTTTGGAATACGAGTGTTTCCCTAAAGTTATCGATGAGGTTTTAGAGAAACTCTAATATGGTTTATTAAATAAGGGCAGCAAAGCAGCCATATTAGATCAATTGATCCAATTATTTTTTGCTTAAGCAAAATAAAGAAGAGGTTGAGTCTTACTAGAAGGCTCAACCTCTTTTTGATTATAATTTTGTTATTTATTCAGCCAGTTCATCAGCTTTTGCAGCTTCTGCTTCTGCCTTTAAGTTTTTTTCAAGAGGGAAGATGTAAGCCAAATAACCCATGATTAAAGCGATACCTGCTGGGAATAATGAGAACAAAGCCCAAATCATTGTACGTACCGATTCTGTAACGGAATTTGGATCAACTACTAGGTTACCTATTTCATCTTTCATCATGCTTGCGCCTGCTAAGCTAAGAAGTATGGCGATCAATGAACCAGAGATGGCTCCACCGAATTTTTGTGCCATTGTACCAGAAGAGAAGATCAAACCTGTTGATGAAGTTCCATTTTTCTCTGTTGCATAGTCAGCTACATCTGCATACATAGACCAAAGAAGTGGTGAGTAAAGTCCTACGCCGATTGAGGTAATGACAATCACAGCAACGATTACCCAAATGTAAGACGGATCCATTGGAATGAAGAAGAACGCCACGGAGCTTACGAAGCAGATAACAGATGAGATAACGAAAGCTTTCTTCTTTGATCCTACAAATTTTGCAAATGCTGGCGAAACGCCACCGAAGATCATACAAGTAATCTCACCGAATGCCATCAATACAGTGTAGTTGATGATCAATCCGCTTATCGTAACATCGCCGTTTAGACAGTATTCAATCATGTAACCTGCAACAGCATAACGGAATCCGTTGAAGAAGTTGGTGCAGATACCCACAAGAGTTAGGATAATCCAAGGCTTGTTTTTAACCAAGTCTACATATTGTTTGAAAGAGAACTTCTCTGCACGGACAGGTTTCAGACGCTCTTTGGTTAAAAGTCCGCAGGCCAAAGTCATGACAGCAGCCAAGAAACCAAATAAAGCACCGATAACGGCATATTGGTGTTGAGGAGTTCCTCCAATCCATTTCTGAACGTAAGGGAAGATAAGAAGAGTGATGAATCCCATTGCGTAGGCTCCAACCATACGGAAGGAAGAGAATTGGTTCTTCTCGTTATCATTGTCTGTCATTACGCCAAGCAATGAACCGTAAGGTACATTGACTGCTGTGTATAATGCCATCATTAATAGATACAACACATAAGCGTAAACTTTTCTGCCCACAGGACCGAAGTCAGGAGTGTAGAGCAACAGTGCGAATACCAAACCGAAAGGGATTGCGCAAAAGATAATCCAAGGGCGGTATGTTCCCCAACGGGACTGGGTACGGTCAGCCAAACTTCCCATTAGTGGGTCCGTTATCACATCGAACATACGTGCAACAAGCATCAGGATTGCTGCATCGGTAAATGAAAGTCCAAATACATTGGTAAAGAAGAGAGGAAAAGCGATGGACATGATCTTCCATGTAATACCGCCGGCAGCTGCATCTCCTAGTGCATAGCCAATTTTCTCTTTTAATGAAGCCATGATTAGTTTTATAAAATTGTTTTTATTTAGTTGATATTTTTGTTGCTAAAGAAATTTTTAATGCCAATCAGCGTATATGACCATAATTATATGTTATTGGCACCGTCTTCTTGGATAGTCAAAAGTAGATAATTTTACTAAATTATCAAAAACTTAGGCCATGTTAAAAGAAAGCATAGCCAAAATGTTGATTCTATTGATTTTTGAGAAAAATTAAAGAATCAACATAAAAAGCCATCAACAAAGGTGTTGATTTATTTTGTTACTTTTATAAAAATGAGTGATTTTCTGAACGAAAAAATGGATTTTCAGTAAAAGAAAACAGAAAGAAGAGTTGGCTTCCTTGTAACGTTGAAGAAAAAAGATTTCTAAAATTAGCAAACATCTTTATCGTTGACATTTTCACAATTTCTTTTTTTACGGATTTAGTCTATTGAATAGAGAGGGTTCGTGATGAAATCAATTATAACGGATTGTAGTTAAGAGAAATACTTTTGTTTTTATGTGTTAGATTATTGATGATTTTTTTTGATTTTTACTTTTTTTTGATTTTATTTGCTGTTCATTTTCAACCTTTTGGAATATTGCTGTTTTCATAATATTTTGAGTATGAAATTTATTGTTAAGGAAAGATTCGCATTGCTTCTTATTTTGCTAAATTGTTTCTGTTTCCAGGTATTAGGTGAAATATGCTGGGACGACAGCCACAACTTAAGCTTTGAAGCCACTGAAACCAGAGCATCTGGTCGTTATGACCTTTCGGAGATCCAAACATCCGACAAAATCAGTATCGGTATACCTGCCGGTTACACCTTTAACGGTGAGACTGAGTTTAGTACCAATCAGTACTGTGTAGTAACTAATCCAAGCGTAGTGAGTGCTAACTACGTTGATCAGGAAGCTACAGTTGGAGGCGTTCTTTTGGTATCAAAACCTCAGAATGATGCCTCATTTCCCTATCTTCAATTCAAGAATTTGTCGTTGAACACGGTGTACACCATCTCCTTTGAGGTGATGAATCCTGTTTTGACCGGCTCTTCTTGTAAACTGCCATGGCAAGACCGTATCGGCACCAAGGCTTGTTTGGTGAATCCTCAGACCAACTCTAGTTTTGAAGGAATCCTCGGCAACGATGAGGAGTGGAGAGAGATACATAATGACGGCGAGTCTTTAAACATAAGCTTTACTTTTAACTCGGGATCTTTATCTGAGGTGAATGTGATTTTCAAGGAGTTTGCAAGCTTTGCAGATTGTTCTGCTTTAGGTATAAAGAACATTAAGATTTCCGGTAATAAATGCTTAAGACTTCAGACTTCTCAAACGGTTATCTGTACAGGTCGAGAATTAAACATCTATGCTTATGAATACAAGGGAACAGCAACCTCATTTGATTGGTTAAGAAAACAAGAAGGCGAAGCTAATTTTACATTATATAAAACAACAGACGAACCTGCTTTGAAAGATATTCCTAGTAAGAATGTTGCTTATCAGTTGGTTGTAAATGGAGACTCCTCTAATATCGTCAATGTTGAAGTGGGCGATAAATGTCTTTATATTACTCCTCACTATTCTTCAAATCTTTGTGTGGATGATACCAACACATTGATTGCTTCAGGTTATGTTGTTTTGGATCATATCAATTCATCAGATTTCTTATGGGAAGAGTATGATGAAGAGTCTTCTTCATGGAAGACTTTGGATTCCAAAACCATGAAACAGAAGATCAAGCCTCAAAAGACTACTAAGTATAGAGTAACTCTTGGTGGAGAAACAGTTGAATACATGCAT
Organism: Paludibacteraceae bacterium; assembly: GCA_023227695.1. Classification (GTDB taxonomy): domain Bacteria; phylum Bacteroidota; class Bacteroidia; order Bacteroidales; family Paludibacteraceae; genus RGIG10190. The sequence continues at coordinate 6,799 of JALNVE010000057.1, read as the reverse complement.
CAGCTTCAGCCTTGTACAAGCATTGTCTGTGACTCTTTAGACTCAGAGGTGGTCTTTATGGAGACCTTTGGATTTTTTATGGACTCTGTGACTTATGTCGACACAAAAGATTTGGTTCATCAGAATACAATTACTACTGGATCAGCAGGACAGCTTAAGATTCAGAAGTATTGGGCACCAGATCCGTATGACTTTATTGTTTATCCCACACAGTTTGAACAGGCAATCAATTCAAACAATGGTCAACCGGTTGTTTTTGATAACGAACCGGTTATGTATGGAAAGGATGGACATCAATATGCTCTGCTTGATCCAAGAAACCCTGATCCAACAAGTGATAGAGCAATTAGGAGGAACGGTGGCTATACATGGTGTAACAATCAGGATAACATGCAAGGCAACTACCGTGTAGAGGATGGTTTCTATGCTTTGGTAAGGAACCCCAAAGAGGCCGACTGTGGAAACGGTGACTTCTGGGATGGTAAAGACCATACAGGAAACCATAACGGAGCTATGTTAATGGTAAACTGTGGACCAACAAAGGCTACCATTTATTCTCAAAGGGTAGATGTTGGTTGCTCAAATTTGAATTTGAATTTCTCTGCATATATTAGTAATGCGATTAGTAAAAAGCAAGATCCTGAGATTACTCAGACAATGACTCCTGTGAATATCACATTCAGAATCCAGGATCTAGATGGTAATATCATTCAATCTCAGAATTCAGAAGATATCTTGTGTTTGGATTCTTTGGAATGGAAACATCAGACAATGCAGTTTGAGTCTGGTTCTTATTCTCAGTTCGATGTGCAATTGGTTAACAATGGTTTGTCTGGTTATGGTAATGATATATTGTTGGATGATATTTCATTCTCTATCTGTTTGCCAAAGGTTATCTTGGTGACAGAGGGTATGGATATTGATAATCCTCAACCGGTACGAATCTGTAACGATACAACGCTTCGTATGTTTGCTAGGCAAAAGAAAGAGATATTGAAAGACCCATTGTTCAGATTCCAATATAAGGATAGAAATGGTGACTGGCAGGATGTTATTCCTGACCAAACAGACTTTTCTAGCAACAGCGTAGATGTCAAGTCTGCTGATTCTCGTTTTTGGGGTGAGGTTGAATTCCGTGTTATCGTTGCTGAGAGCGAAGAAGTATTGAATAAGGTAACGAAGGGTGAACGTTTGAGCAAGTGTGATATATACACAATGGCCAACTCAACTTTGACTATTTTCAACTCTTACGGAGGACCAATGAACCCTAATGAAAATGTTGAGGTTTGTAAGGGTGAAACCGTTCAATTGACCGGTGGTCGTGTGAATGAAACTAAGCCAGATTGGAACCATGAATGGAGTTGGGGCTGGGAAGATCAAAACGGTAATTTCATTCCAGGTTATGAGAAGAATACAGATCTTGAAAAAAAGAAATTGACTATAGCTGCTCCTGATACCGCTTCTAAGTTCTATTTTGTTGCATACGACGAGGGTTGTGAACTGAGACAAGAGTTTCAGCTTATCGGTAAAACAGCAACAGGTTTGGATATTAAGGCAGATCTTTGGGAGTCTTGCGACTCTTTGAAGTTATACCCTAACATTGTTTCTCCTACCACCGTTTTGAGGTGGATCATTGATGGCAATGAGGAAGATGTAAGATTAGGTGATACAATCGTTATTAAGCCAGAGACATTGCCTGCAAATGGTTATGTTTTGGTTGATATTGATTCTTCATCTTCAATTTATTGTCCTGTAGAACCGGTTAAGATACCTTATAATATACATGCAGGAGAGTCTTTGTCTGTATCACTTTCGGCAGGTGGCATCAATAAGCTATGTCTTGATCCTGAGAAATACGATACGATTACTTTACAGGCTAAGGTAACTCCAGAGGCTTCTCAAGAGGATGTGAAGTATTACTTGTGGTCACTAAACGGTAATCCAATAGACACAACCACCACAAGGGAGTTGTTGATTAGTACTGATCCGGAAAATAAGCATCATGATATTTTGCAGGCTGGTCATGAACTCATTTTTGATGTTCGTGTAGCAGACGGTGTTTGTTTCACCGTTGATGAGCCATCTGATCCTGGTTATTTCAAGATCGAGGTGAACGAGTCTTATAGCCTTGATTTGGTCTCTATGCCAAATGACTCCATCTGTTTAACAGATTTAAAGAGCGATACCGTGGTGGTCTTGAATGCAATAGCAACCTCTGTGGCCAATCCGGAACATGATGTTCAAAAGATGATTAAGAAATATATCTGGCGTGTAGATGGAACTCAATTTGCAGAAACAGAGACTCCTGAGTATGTTGTCTTGATGTCCAATCATCCAGCGGAGTTGGATAAATATCTAAAGGCAGGAACATCTCCTACATTTACAGTTGCTGCTATAGACAGTATCTGTTTCCAGAGTGAGGGCGATGCTCCTAAGGGAGAGGTTAAGGTGGTCTTCAATGAGGCATATTCAATGAAGATTAGTCCGGACGGTAAAGTCCTTTGTATCCCTGCAATTCTGACAGAAGAGGATTGGTTGCTTTTGACATTATCTGTTGAAACTGATCCTGCTGAAGCTAAAAACCACGTTCAGGAGTATATGTGGTATATTAATGATGAATATTTCAGATCAACTAAGAGTGATACCATTCAGTTGAGATATTCTGCATTGAAAGATTTGATAGGAACAACTCCTCAATTCTCTGTTAAGTCTTATGATGGTATTTGTTCAGATAAAACTAATCCAGCAGACAATTCTAATAAGGTACTTATAGATATTCGATACGGAGGTTATGCTTTGGATTTGGATGTCCTTGGTGACAAATTGTGTATTGATAAACTCAATCCTGAGAATAATAAGATAGACTTATCTGTAAATGTACTTCCTGAAGATGCAAAGACAAATATTGAAAAGTATTACTGGATGGAAAGCGGAGTGGTGATAGATAGTACTCAAACATCAGAAATAACACTTACACAGGCTAAATTCCCTGATATCTTCAAGGCAGGAAAGACGGCAGTGTTTAATGTGAAAACATTTGATGCCATTTGTTCAAACGAATTTGTTTATGGTTCTGGAACAGGAGAGAAGTTCTATATCAACGAATCATATACGATGGAGTTGGGGGCTGATGTTCCGGATTCTGTTTGTTTCGACAATGCTAATAGTGCTAAGTTAACGTTGACAGCTAAGGTTTCTCCATCTGAAGCTGCTAATCATATTAAAGTTTATCGTTGGTATAAGAACGGTACTTTATTAGACTCTACACAGACTAATTCGATAGAGATCACAAATGATAAATATCCAGGATCTATAGTTGCAGGCGAAAATCCTACCTTCTCAGTAGATTCTTATGATGGCATCTGTTTCACTGGTGATAAACCTTCTGATCAAGCCAGCAAGACGATCGTGATCAGCTTCCGTTATAAATTGGAGTTGGATCATGAGGGCAAGGATTCTCTTTGCTTGGGTAGTGAATCAATCAAGCTTACTGCTATGGTCACTCCAGAGGGTTCTAAACAGAATATTTCTGTTTATTTCTGGGAGATGACAGAGAGTGGAATCACAACTCCATTTGATACAACTTATGCTCCTATAGATTATGTTGTGATCAGTAAGGCTAATTATCCTGATTTATTCAAGGCTGGAATGTCAGCGACATTTAAGGTTAAGTCTGTAGATGGAATCTGTTATACTATAGACAATCCGAATGTTTCAGAAGGTGTCAAGATTGAGATCAATGATTACTATCAGATGAAGTTAGTCAACAATGGCCCTAGCATTCTTTGCTACTCAGAAGAGCTTGATCCTTCATTGTCTTTTGAAGCTGTTGTAGATCCAGCTGGTGCAATGAATCATATTAAATGGTATCGTTGGTATAAGGATGGTGTTCTGTTGGATTCTACAAAAACACCAACCATAGAGATCTCTAATGGAAAATATCCAGGTGTCTTTGAGGCAGGATCAAAACCTATATTCTCAGTAGATTCTTATGATGGATTCTGTTATTCATCGGAGGACCCTTCTAAGAGTGATGGTGTTGAGGTGACTATCAATCAGGCTTACACAATGACATTGGAGTCAAGCGGAACAGCTTTGTGCTTGGGTACTGATGAGATCACATTAACAGCGTCTGTCTCTCCAAAAGAGTCTGCTAATAGCATCACAGATTACTTCTGGAAAGTAAATGGCATTTTGTTTGAGACAACTCATTCTCCTGTTAATTCGATTACTTTGAGCTTTGATAACTATCCTGATCTATTGAATAGCATAGCAGGAACAGCTGCCAAGTTCTCTGTGGAGTCAGTCGATGGCATTTGCTTTACCGTGGATAATCCAGCTAAGTCTGAACCAGTAACCATTGAGATTGGAGGAAGTTATGAGATTGCTTTGGAAGTGCCTTCAGATTCAATTTGTTTTGATGATGAGGCTACAGTCTCTTTGAATTTGACCGCAAAGTTAACTCCTTCTTCAAACTTGTTTAAGTGGTACCGCTGGTATGAAAACGGGGTTCTTTTGGATTCTACAATGACAAACTATCTAGATGTAAATAATCAGAAGTATCCAGGATCTTTGACAGCAGGAGCTAATCCTACGTTCAGTGTTGACGGTTATGACAATATCTGTTATACTTCAGAGAATCCTGCAAAGAGTGGAGAAGTTCAGGTGATTATGAACCAGAGATTCAACATGCATTTGGATTCTGGAGACAAAGATTACTTGTGTTCAGGTTCAGATTCAATAACTTTGACTGCTATTATTGACCCAGTAGGTTCAAAGGAAAATGTTTCAAAATACTATTGGACAATGGATGGAATGCCATTCGATACAACAACGGTAGACCATATCATTCTTTCTAGGGATAACTATCCAACGCTGTTTGAAGCCAACACAACACCTAGTTTTGGAGTGAAGGCTGTTGATGGAATTTGTTACACAGATAACGATCCAGCAGTAAGCTCAGACATAAAAATTAGGATAAATGAACTTTTTGATGTTAAAATTAGACCAAATACTGACCAAATTTGTGTATCGGGAAATAATTCTATATTATATTTGTCGGCCGATGTAACTCCGTACTCATCTCATTATATGATTCAGGAGTATAGTTGGTACATGGTGAATGGCGATTCAAACGAAAGTGTTTTGCTAGGAAAGTCTTCTGATAAGGATAGTTTCCTTGTTACAGGAATAGCACCAGGCGAATATTCTTTCTATGTAGAAGCTGTCGATGGAATATGTTTTTCTGTAAATCCGGCAAAGAGTGATTCAACTAATATTTCCGTTCATGAAAATATATTTGTAAATTTGGCGGCTGATAAGTTGAAGTATTGTACGGAATCATCCAATCAGCAGACGCCTGCACAAATAGAGTTGACGGCTACTGTAACGCAAGGAACTCCGAGCAGATATGTTGTTTATGATGGTCATGGAGAGTTGTTCGAGATAGAAACTTCGCAGAAGATCGTATCTTTTACGGTTACACCTACTATAGATAATCATGGATTCCAAGTTAAGGTTTTCGATGATGTCTGCAACTACAATGATGCTACAGCAGCAACAAATGGTAACCCAGTTGAAATTGCTGTGTTCGATCCTATAGAGATAGGTTTGAAAGCAGATAAAGAGAATGTTTGTTTGGGAGATACTGTCCATTTAAGTTTGGATTTAACGCAAGGTTCTCCTGTTCAATATACATGGTATGGTACTACTTATGATGGAAAGGATGTGACGATCCGTACTTCTAAGAAGGATACAATAATATCCGACGTGCCGGTAGCCTCTGGTTATAGAAACTATGTATTGGTTGCATCCGATGGTATCTGTGATGATGCGATCGTCTCTTATGAGAATGTGTTTGTTAGAGATAATATAAAATTGAACCTTCTTTCTGATATAGATAAGGTGACAATAGGAGGAAAAGTCAAATTCTATGCTGATGTTTTATCAGGCGAGCCTATTGCCTATATATGGAAGGTAGATGGAGAAGTAATTGCAGTTACGGAAGAAAATGAATTATTAGAGTATCCAAAAGCGCCGTCAGTTTATACGGTTGAGGCTACTGACTCGGTTTGTTTCCACTCCGAGGCATCTAAGGAGATAGATGTAGATCTTCCTACAGCGTTCACACCAACTGCTGTTGATGATATGAACGACTGGTTTATGAAAGGTTTTAAGGTTGAAATTTTCAACCGTTATGGCCAGTTAATATTTACGGGAGATGATGGATGGGATGGTATGACCTATGGTTCTATGGCTGATCCGGGCGTTTACTTTTATTCTGTAGTTCTAAAGAACGGTAAGACAAATAAGGGAACTATAGAATTGGTGAAGTTGTATTGAAATAAATAAAAAATATGTTTGAAATGAAAAGAGTCTTATTGACTGTATCTATGTTGGTGGCTTGGGTGAACACATTTGCCGGTGTTCATGAAGAGTTTTCCGATGGCTATGAGTTTGTCCCATCAGTTGCCAGCACAAAGGTCCAGGAGTTACCTATGTCATTCTATAAGGATGGCAAAGTTGTGTTTTTCCGAGGAGATTCAGCCTATATCGCAAAAATTGGCGATAGTTTTGAATTAGTTAATGTTGAAGTCTGTTTGGAGTTGTGTGGTCTAGGAATAGAAGGTACTTTCGCTTATGACCAAAAGAGAAGAACAATTTATTTTGCGAAGACGGATGAGTTAGGAAATTCCGATCTTTATGAAGCTCAATACTTGGAAGGAGGGTATTCAATTCCAAAGAAGATGAGTATTGAGGGTTTGAATAAAGTAAGGAAACCTATCCGTGGTTCATCTAC
>JALNVE010000056.1 GCA_023227695.1 Paludibacteraceae bacterium | reverse complement strand
TCCACAGGGCAACTGGAAAGAGGGAGATTTTCTCTTCTCTTTCTGCTCTGAAAAATATTTTTTCTACCTGACCCATTTTTTTCCTCCTCAAGTTGCATTATCAATTTGAATCCCCGATATATTAAAACTTACCAATAATGAATTACAAATGAGATGCTTTTTTAAAGATATTGAATTAGTTTACAACTTCACCCGATAAAACTCACTCATAGAAAAACAAAATCCCGTTAATAACAGTAGTATTATTGACGGGATTTTGTTTTTGATCTTTAAAACTATAGAATTTGTTTGCATCACCAATATACAACAGGACAAGGATACTGCTCCTTCTTCTGGTAAATATAGATGAAAGAAAGCTCATGAGACCAAGAACCATTGTTTTTGGACGAAGTGAACAGATCATAAATATAATAGGCTTGTAACCCTTTATAAGAACCTCCAATCATAAAAGCAAGGGTATTGACCTCATCCATATCACTCTTTATCGCTACACCTCCCAAAATGGGAGAGAATGCAACTCCTGCACCTAAATAAGCCAACTTGAAATTATACTGTTTCTGATAAGCTGCATTGGCAAAGAAGTATTTGTCAGACAAATCCCTTCTGCCAAACAATCCGTTACCATTTTCAAGGTCATAGACATAATTGGCATGAGCCACAAATCTTCGGTACAAGATATTATCTTTCGACTCGATGATACCATTATTAGGTTCTCCTATATGATACACAGATACACCCAAAGAGAGCATATTCTCAACGATGAAAGCAGCACCTGCAGAGAAGTCCATAAATGATACAGAAGACTTATCTATACCCTCCTCGGCCGTGTTATGAAGAATTGCTCCAGTACCCCAATCGTATTGATCACCAAATTCAAAATCATTACCATACATATTGTAGAAGTAAGACGCCTGCAGACCCATTCTAACAAAATAACCATCTGTGATGCGAACCGTATGACCATAGATCAATGCACCCTCGTTTGTACGAATATCGCCGTTGGCCATATTATCATACGTATAGGATACACCCAACGAACACATCCTCTTATAAAAATTTTGGTCATAAGAGAGACGTATCGTATTATAACAGTTTCCAAGAACTGGCCACTGACGCCTATAATTCAATCCGAAACGCATGGCGTTAGCATTACCTACCATAGCTGGGTTAAGGCTGAATGGTACTATATTATGGTTGGAAAAAGTATAATCCTGCGCCAAACAAGTCCATCCAATACACAACCCCACAATCAACATAATCAGTTTTCTTGCCATAATCCCCATTATTTTAAAAGAGAAACAAAACCTTTTTCCTCCCCGCTCTTTTCTATATCATGGTAAACACCTTTATAGGTAACAACCCATCCATAGACACCTATAGGACACATCTCACCTTTATACATTCCATCCCAAACATCTTCTATGCTATTTCCTTCAAAGACAATCTGTCCAAGACGATTATAGATAATAAATGAGAACTCGTCAATGAACTTACCTCCATAAAAACGGAATCCCTCATTCTTACCATCAATATTTGGAGTAAAGGCTGTTGGAGCCCAGAATGGTTTCCATACGTAAATATACTCATCTTTATTATATGAACAACCATTTTCATCGATTGCACGTACATGAACACTTACTGAGTCGCCTACATCCGTTGTTGTATAAGTGTATTTTACATTCTTTCCTATCAACTCTGCCGCATTTGTATTTGGAGTCCAGAACCATTTTGCGTTGAGAGGAGATACTCCCTTAAACAATACTGTAGGATTCTTTGCATCAATAAACTTAGGATCAACCTCAAAGTTGAAATCACTACGAGGTATCATCTCAACCGTAACTTCAGCAGTGCTGCTGCATCCATTCTTATCCTTACCTACCAAAATGATGTCTGTTGTCTCCTCAATATAAACAGTGGCCTTCTCCGCATTCGGATTCTCCTTCAACTCAGGCAACTCAGGATTACTGCTCCAAGTATAAAACAATCCTCCTTTGGCGCCGATATGTACAGTATCCATATCGCCGATACAACCTGCCTTGTTTGAGATGTCAATCGAGATTGCAGGTGTTGGCAATACATTGATGTCATATTTTACAGTAGAATTACATCCTACCGTATCATATCCAGTTACATAGTAGGCTGTGTTTTCAATAGGAGCATATGTGATAGATGGACTTAAATCGCCTGTACTCCACTTATATGTTTCAGCTCCTGTTGCAATGATAATGAACGAAGCTCCCGGACAAATTTGTTTATCTCCATACACCTGAACATTTGGCAAGTGTTTTACATTCAAGTTAATCTCCCTTGTTGTAGAACATTTTTGATTACTACCCACTACATAGATCATCATATCTGTCATCGGAGTAGTCGTGAAAGACGGTGATTCCGTACCATCAGACCATTTGAAATTAATGGCACCTTGAGCTATCAGATTAACTGGAGAACCTAAACAAACGGAAGTATCTCCGATTAAAGTGATTTTTGGAGGATAAACCGGTGTTACTGTAAATGACTTGGAATTCTTACATCCATGTTCATCTGTACCCACAACAGAGAACTCCTCCTTCATGGTAATAGTAGGCTGTATAACATTTCCAGAAACACCATTATTCCATATATAGAGAAGACTGCTTCCTGACGCCGTCAACGTTGTCTGATTGTTAATACAAGTTGTCGTCTCACCCTCAATATTTATAGTTGGTTTTGGATAAACCGTAACAGGAACACTAAGCTTAGCAGAACATCCATTTGCATCAATACCCTCCAACTTATAAACCAAAGAGGTCAATGGCATAGAATTCATATCTGAAGATAATGTTCCATCACTCCAATTATATCGAGTTGCTCCTGTAGCAACCAAATGCAGAGAATCTCCAAAACAGATCTCCTTCAAACCTGAAACAGACACAGAAGGCAAAGAATTGACATGAAGGAATATTTTTTTTTCTGAAGTACAACCTTGGGTTGTTCCGAACACCGTAACTGCAGCATCAAATGTTGGAGTTGAAGTGTAAGAAGGACCCATTGTTCCGTCAGACCAAGCATACTCAACAGCACCATCAGCAGTAAGAGAAACTTTGTCTCCATAACAAACTACCGTATCGCCAAAGAAAGTAAGCTTTGGATAAGCAATCGGCGTTACAGTAAATGTAGCCTTATTTCGACAAGAGTGTTCGTCTGTACCAACTACCGTATAAGTAGACTTAGATGAAACAACTGGCCGAATCATATTACCTACCGTTCCTTCGTCCCAAGAATACAATATGCAACTACCGGAAGCAACAAGTTCTGCCTGACTGTTTTCACATACTGCGGCATCTCCTTCAATCTTCACAATAGGACGAGGATAAACCGTAATAGGAACTTCCACTGTCTTTGCACAACCATTCAAGTCCGTTCCTGTTACCTGGTAAACAGATGATGAAATTGGAAGAGAACTCATACTGGCCGAACGTGTTCCGTCACTCCAAACATAAGTGGATGCACCGGTAGCCTTCAATTTCAAAGAATCGCCTTGACAAATCTGTTTCAAACCAGCCGCTGCTATATTTGGCAAAGGATTTACAAGAATGGATATCTTTCTAGTAGCTGTACAGTTCTGTTTTGTACCGTGCATATAAACTGTCAAATCGGAAGTTGGAGTTACAGAATACATCGGAGTGTTATTACCATCAGACCAAGAGTAAGTGGTTGCACCCTCTCCTGTCAATGTTAGCGAACCACCGATACAAACTACCGTATCACCCACAAACGAAAGAGTTGGAGGTGCAACCGGAGTAACCGTGAAAGATGCATTACCTTTACAGCCATGCTCATCTGTTCCTGTTACCGTATAAGAAGTTACTTTCGAAACAACTGGTTGAATCATATTACCTGTGGTTCCGTTATCCCAAGAGTAAAGCTGACAATTGCCAGAAGCTGTTAAAGTAGCTTGAGCATCGAAACAAACGGTACGATCACCATTAATCTCAATTGTAGGGATTGAATATACAACGACAGGAACCTCTGTTTCTGAAGAACATCCATTCTTATCAATACCAACAACCTTATAAGTCATAGAAGACATTGGCTTAGTCCTCAAATCAGAACTCTTTGTTCCGTCACTCCAACTATAAGTCTTTGCTCCTTCCACATTCAGCCTCAACGAATCACCTTTACAGATCTGTTTTTCTCCATTGACAACCAAACTTGGCGGCATATTTACATGAATACGTACCTGTTTTTCTGAAGTACAGCCTTGAGTGGTACCACGCAAATGAACTACCATATCGGACGAAGGGGTTGTTGAGAACATCGGACCATCTATTCCATCAGACCAAGCATAACTTGTTGCACCCTCTCCTGTCAAATAGATTGATCCGCCTACACAAACGGAAGTATCACCCAAAACAGACAATACTGGATATTGAATTGGAGAGACAGTAAGAGAAGCGGTGTTCTTACATCCATTTTTATCTGTACCTGTTACGGTATAGGTTTTCGTCTCTGAAACTATAGGTTGGATAGTAGCTCCAATGGTACCATTATCCCAAGAGTAAAAACTACTGCTTCCGTAAGCTGTTAACTTAGTTGAAGAGTTGACACAAGCTGAAGGTTCACCCTCAATTTTTACTAAAGGCATTTGATTCACTACTACTGAGTATGTAACAGATGAAGTACATCCATTCTCATCTGTACCAACCAAACTATATTTGGTTGAAGTATTTGGTTGAGAATATAAATCAACCTTAGTTGAACCATCTCCCCATCTGTAAGTCTTTGCTCCGTTTGCCGTCAGATGTAAAGAGTCGCCCTCACATATTTCGTTTCGACCAGTTACATATACACTTGGTAAAGAGTGAACGGTAAGACGAACCTCTCTCTTAGAAGAACAACCTTGTGTAGTACCCTCTACAAAGAGAGTTGTATTTGTCTCTTGCGATAAGGTCAACGTAGAGGTTGTTGCACCGTTAGACCATAAATAAGCAGAGGCGCCGCTAACTGCCAATGTAACAGCATTACCTTGACAAGTTACAGTATCTCCTGCAAGAGTCAACTTCGGCATTGGAATTGGAGTCACCGTAAATGTGGTTAAATTCTTACAACCATTAGCATCTGTACCTGTTACGAAGAACGGTGTTCTCTTTGTAATAACAGGATGAATGGTATTGCCAACCTCTCCTCCATCCCATTGATAGATATCGCAACTACCCGTAGCCGTCAATGTTGCAGATGAATTCTCACAAACTGTCAAATCACCATCAATACGAACAGTTGGTTTTGGATATACAGTAATCGGAATAGAGACTGCAGATGAACATTCATTCTCATCTGTTCCCCATAAGCTATAGGTTACAGATGTATTAGGTTGAGAATGAAGATAAGGTCTAGAAGAGCCGTCTCCCCATGCATAGGTCTTGGCTCCGCTTACCGTCAAATGAACAGAATCACCTTGACAAATCTCCCTATCTCCCATAACGACTACATTTGGCAATGGATTAACAGTCAAACGCACCTCTTTTTTAGATGTACAACCCAATGTTGTACCTTCAAAATAAACAGTCTGACTCGTTACAGGATTCAACGTTACCGTTGAAGTTGTAGCTCCATTTGACCATAAATAAGAGGATGCACCCTGTGCCGACAAGATTACTGAACTACCCAAACACAAGATAGTATCACCCTTGAACGACAACTCCGGTAATGGAATAGGAGTTACCGTATAACTTGCACTATTCTTACATCCATGAGCATCTATTCCTGTAACAGCAAAGGTTTCCTTCTCTGAAATAATAGGATGGATAGAAACACTGGATTCGCCGTTATTCCAAGAGAACTGATTACATTCGCTCACAACAGTCAATGTAGCTGGAGCATCTATACAAACGGAACTTTCACCATCGATTTTGATCATTGGTTTTGCAAATACAGTGACAGGAACAGCAATAGTAACCGAACAACCCTTTTCATCTTTTCCTGTCAGAGTATATGATGTTGAGGTGTATGGCAAAGCATGAAGTTCAGGATCTGTTATTCCGTTATTCCATTTATAACTATTTGCACCGCTTGCCAACAAATGAAGAGAATCGCCTTCACAAAGCTCTGTCTGACCATCAACCTTCAAAGTTGGCAATGAGTTAACAATCACAAGAACCTCCCGTTTTGAAGTACAACCTTGTGTGGTTCCTTCAAAGAAATAGGTTGTGTTTGTTGCAGGAGAGAGAGATACCGTTGAAGTTGTCTCACCCGTTGACCACAAGTAAGTTGAAGCGCCCTGTGCCGATACTGTTACAGAACCTCCGTCACACAACACCGTATCGCCTTTAATAGACAATATTGGCAAAGCAATCGGAACTACCGTATGGAAAACCGTATTTTTACATCCGTATTCATCCGTACCTGTTACAGAGAAGGTCTTCTTCTCTGAGATAATTGGTTGAATAGAAGTACTCTTCTCTCCATTATCCCATAAAAGCTGATTACACTTACCAACTACCGTCAAATTCACTGTAGAGTTGACACATGCAGCATTATCTCCTTCTATGATCAACTCTGGCTTTGCATGTACCATTATAGGAACTTGTAAAGAGGAAGAACATTCGTTACTATTTGTTCCCACAACAGTAAATGTGAAGGATGAAGCAGGTTGAGAATGAAGATCTGAAGTTGCAATACCGTTACTCCATTTATAAGAATCAGCTCCACTTGCGGACAAATGAAGAGAATCACCCTGACAAATTTCAGTCTGACCATCAACCCTTATAGTTGGCAATGGATTGACTATTATATGAACCTCTCTCTTAGATGTACAACCCTGTTTTGTTCCTTCAAAGAAGTAGCTTGTGCTGGTTTCCGGTTTAAGATTCACAATAGAAGATGTAGCACCTGTTGACCACAAATAGTCAGAAGCCCCTTGTGCCGAAATCGTTGCCGCATCCCCTTTACATATTACCGTATCTCCAGTAATGGCCAACTGAGGCATCGGAATAGGAGACACTGTATATGTTGCCACATTCTTACATCCATATATATCAGAACCTGTTACCGAGAAAGTTTTCTTCTCATTAATAATTGATTGGACAGAAGCACCAGACTCACCATTATTCCATGAATAATATATACAATTACCTTCTGCAGTTAGTGTTACAGATGAATTTGTACACACTGCATTATCTCCTGTTATTTGTATTTCTGGTTTTGGATGCACTATTACGGGAACTGATACTGAAGCTTTACATCCATATTCATCGGTTCCTACAACAGTATATGTGATTGACGAATTAGACAAAGCACGCAGATCTGATTTTGCAGTTCCTTCATTCCAAGTATATGTTTTTGCACCGCTTGCTGTCAAAATAAGAGAATCTCCTTGACAGAATTCTCTCTTACCTTCCACAATGATACTAGGTGCAGAATTAACTATTACTTGCACTTCCTTTTTAGCAGAACAGCCCTGTGATGTTCCTTCAAGATAGTATGTTGTATTGGTCATTGGGCTTACAGATATAGTTGAAGTATTGTCACCTGTTGACCATGAGTATTCCGAAGCACCTTGAGCTGCCAATGTCGTCATTGTACCTTGACAAATTTCCGTTTTACCCAAAATACTCAAAGTAGGTCTTGAGATTGGTGTTATCGTAATGTTTGCACTATTCTTGCAACCGCGATCATTCGTACCTGTTACAGAGAAGGTCTTCTTCTCTGTAATAACTGGAAATATTGAAGTTCCCATATCACCATTACTCCATGAGAAAGTAAGGCCATCACCTATAGCGGTCAATGTGGTTTGTGAATTTTCACAGACGCTCAATGCACCATCGATCTTTATAGAAGGTTTTGAAACAACCTTTACATCAAAAGAAAAAGAAGAAGAACATCCATAATCATTTTTACCAGTTACCTTATACGTCATATCAGAACCTGGCAAGACATGCAATTCTGGTGTCTGGGTATCGTTATCCCAACGGTAACTCTTTGCACCTTGTGCCATCAAATGAAGAGAATCTCCTTGACATATTTCATGCAATCCGGTCACAACAACATTTGGCAAAGGATTAACTGTTAGTTGAATCTCTTTCTTTGCAGTACATCCTTGAGTAGTACCTTCCAGATAGATGGTCTTATTTGATTCTGGAATCAATTCCAACATGGAGGTGGTCTCTCCTGTTGACCATTTATAAGACATAGCACCTTGAGCTACCAAAGTAGTTGAAGTGCCTTGGCAAACCGTTGTATTTCCCACAAAATCCAAATTCGGCAATTGAATTGGTGTCACAGAGTAAGAAGCCGTATTCTGACAACCATAACCATCTATTCCTGTCACATAGAATGTAGTATCTTTTGAGATAGTTGGTTGGATGGTTTGATTCACACTACCATTACTCCAAGTATAACTCATATCATTACCCTGTGCAGTAAGTATTGTCTGTGAATTGATACAGACAAAATTATCTCCTGTTATAGAGATGGATGGTTTCTTATGAACTACAATCGGAACCTCAGTAGCAGAAGAACAATTATACTCATTTGTTCCTGTTACAGTATAAGAAACCGCATTAAACATCGGAACTACACGTAAATTTGAACCTTCCGTTCCTTCATTCCATCGATATTTTTCAGCACCTAAAGCTGTAAGAATGAGCGAATCTCCCTCACAAATATCTTTATCTCCAGATACCATTACATTAGGCAACGGACGAACCACGATTTGAACCTCTTTTCTTGTTTTACAACCCAAAGAAGTTCCTTCCAAATAGATCGTAGTAGTTGCTTGAGGAGAATAATTCAAAGTTGAGTTGGTCGAACCTGTTGACCAACTATAATCTGTTGCACCATTAGCCACCAAACTAACAGAACTGTTTTTACACATCTCTGTTTTACCATCAATGCTAAGCGTTGGCAAAGGAATCACCTTTACTGTCTTAGTTGTTGTGCTTTGACATCCATGATTATCGGTTCCCGTCACCAAAAAAACAGAATCTTTTGTAATAGTAGGTTGAATAACATCTCCTGTTTCGTTCGTATCCCATGTGTAAGAAGTAGCATCTCCTGTAGCTTTCAACATAACAGTAGAACCGTTACATACAGAAGCATCTCCATCCACATTGATATCAGGCTTAGAATAAACCGTAATTGGGATTATCAACTTTGAGGTACAACCATAAGAGTCCGTTCCTACCAATTCATACGAAGTAGGAGACAGAGGTGTATCACTATAATCCTCTCCTGTTCTTAAATTATTCCATTTATAAGTTTCAGCACCATGAGCTTTCAAACTCAAAGCTGAACCAAAACATACATTCGTCTCACCTTCTATCCAAAGAGAAGGAGGATTATGAACCTCTATCAATACGGTTTGTTCACTCTTACATCCATTCAATTCTCCCCTTACCGTATATGTAGTACTTTGATTAGGCGTTACGTTATATGTTGAAGACATTGGTCCGTCATTCCATGCATAATTAGCAGCGCCTGTAGCTGTCAACAAGCTCGAAGCTCCAACACAAATATCTTTCTTACTTGCCGTTACAGTTATCTCAGGAATAGGCTTTGTCTTCACATTTATTGATTTCGAGTTCTTACAACCATTCGCATCCTCACCTACTACCGTAAATGTGGTATCCTTTGTAATGATTGGAGAGAAAGTGCTGCCCTGATTAATGCCTTGCCAGAAATAGTTGGAAGCCTCACCAGAAGCGGTCAATTTATCCTCACTTCCATAGCAGACTGAGGTCTCACCATCGATCTTGATATCCGGCAATTTATTGACCGTAACCTTTACTTCTACCTTATTAACACAACCATTATCATAAGCACCAGACACCCAATAGGAAGAACTGTTGTCTGGTTTCTCGTTCATATTGGCGGTCTGTTGTCCTGTGTTCCAACTATACACATCAGCACCTTTAGCAGTTAAATCCAAAGTTTCACCATAACAAATTTCTGTTTTTCCATCAACATAGACAGTTGGTGATGGTTTCATTGTGACGTTATAAGTCGCCAAAGCGGAACAACCATTCAGCGATCCTACTACTGTGAAAACAGAATCTCCTCTTATGACCTTATTTACAGTACTGGTTGTTGAACCATCATTCCAAACGAAAGTAGATGCACCTTTTGCGGTCATGGTTGTAGTATAACCCTGACAAACCTCCGGTTCGCCAGTAATAAACACCTCTGGTACTTTCTTCACCAAAATCTGTTTTGACACAATGGAAGAACATCCATTATTATCATAACCAATGACTGTAAATGTACTATCATTTACAGGTTTAACAATTCGGCTATCTCCAATTATATATTGAGAGTCAGATATCCATTTATAGTTATTAGCTCCTGTAGCAGTAAGCGTTACCTGTTCACCTTCACAGATTTCAGATTTTCCAGAAATGCTGACATCAGGTAAATCCAATGTCTCAATAGGGAAAGATGCAGAACCATAACATCCGTTGCTTCCTTTTGCAGTAACTTTATAATCAGTGTTTTGCGAAGGATAAACCACAACAGATGAAGTGTTTGCACCTATATTCCAACTATAATCAGACAGACCCTCTGTCGCTTTCAGTTCTACTTTCTCCTCCTTACAAACTGGTGATTTACCACTGATTGTAATAATTGGATGCTGCATTACAGAAACGTGAGTTATTTGTGTGTAAGTACAATAACGAGAATCTTTGACCGTCACTGTATAGTCCGCACTTGTATCAGCTATTACATTTAAAACGGCTTTATCTGAAAGAACCCCAGATGTAACGCCAGTTACAGTTTTTCTAGTCCATGAGTAAGTACTACCAATCTCTGCTCCATCAACAGTGAGTTGTATTTCATCTCCATAACAAACGCTTTTACCTCCTGACACCAGCAAATTTGGATAGAAAGGAACACGAATGGTTTGTGTTATTGTTTTTTCACAACCTAAATTTGTTATGACTCTCAATTTAACCAGATAAGAAGAATCTCCTTCCGCATATTGATGCGTTGGCGAAACATCAGTGGATGTAGTTCCATCACCAAAATCCCATTCACATGTACGTATATCATCTCCATCTACCAGAGTAGTATTTGTAAATTCTACATTTCCACTACATCCGAAATTTGTGGTAAACTTTGGAGTAATGACAACCGGTTTCAATTCGGTAGACAATGTCAAATCAGAACATGAAGTAAGATCACTTACCAAATTACAATAGTATATCACTCCATTATCCATGGATTCTCTGTCAACCTCTACAAACCAAGGTTTTGAGGGATCAGATGGGCCAATCTCTTTCCCATCTGAACGATACCATTGATAATTATTGAATCCTTGAGGAGCCTCAATCGTTGGATTGTCCATACCACAGTTAACCGTCTTTAATTCCAGTTTTTGTGTTTCTGCACATAAATATCCGTATGCCTCATGACCTCCAGTTGCATTTTTAGCATAAGGATCCGAAGAATGACAACTAACGGAAAGGTCAAGAAGACAATCGTGAGTTCTAACATCTATTGTAACAACCTTTCCTATATGATTTCTTAAATCGTAACTAGCTGTTGTCCAAATTCTATAAACATATTCTCCTGCTTGAGCTTGCGCCTCAGAAGATGCACATGTTGGATCATTTCTCAACAACCCTGAATTGTTATCATCAGCCTTAGCTTCATAAGAAGCACATGGCAAAACAGACTCTTCTCCCGTCACTGGATTAACAACCTTAACATCTGCAGAAAAAGCTGGATATTGACCTCCTTTATGATCACCTGAATTAGTACCACCATTAGGTACATGAAGTACAGCGGCAAAACGATAGGTAAATAAAGTTGTGTTTTCCGTTACGGTAAAAGTATAGGTCAATCTCTCTGCCATAGCTTTCCATTTCTTTATACGATCAGTACAACCATCATTTTTACTATAATTTTCCGCTACACGAGGAACACCTATACGAACAACTCTGTTCACACCAGAAGGAAGAATATAAAGACTATTATTACAACTAACGATAGGATCTGGAACATTAGAAGCCACGCTCATTAACTTAATTTGACCAGTACTTGTAACCTCAGTCCATTCGTAATCATAAACATTTTTATTTATATCATAATAGTAGCCACCAACATATTGTTTCCAGCCTGATAAGTTTCCATTTTCGAAACTTAGGTTGGGGGTATCTTCATTTTGCGCATAAATTGATATAAAGCCAAAACATAAGACTATCGGAAGTATAAATATCCATCGTTTCATGATCATACACGTTATTAAAATAGGAAAATCGAGCCTTAAAAATTCAGTTCAGTTCAATTCGATTTAATTCGTTTCGATTCAGTGCAACTCAATTCGAATTATATCAACATCGATTATATATGCATTTTTCGAACTATACAAAGATATCATTTTTAGATACAGTGCAAAAAAAATTAAGTTAATTTTAAGGGATTCTGATGTGTTTTGCAACACTGCTTATTCACATAAAGATAAAAAACTTCGTTTGTAAATTCTTCAACCACAAATTTTTACGAATTATTTTATTAAAGGTCAACTTCTTTCAGGACGATTTGCTTTATGATTTCAGAAACATATATTTTCATATTTTCAGAAACAATTCACAATTTTACGGGGATTCAAATTGATAATGCAACTTGAGGAGGAAAAAAATGGGTCAGGTAGAAAAAATATTTTTCAGAGCAGAAAGAGAAGAGAAAATCTCCCTCTTTCCAGTTGCCCTGTGGAG
>JALNVE010000055.1 GCA_023227695.1 Paludibacteraceae bacterium | reverse complement strand
TTTGACCTATAGAGAAGTTACATTGCTCGATTTTGGCTCTGAATGTTTTGAATCTCTCAAACCACCAGCATTTATCGCAGATTAGAGCATGTTGCACCACGCAAATTGACCCATAGGTCTTTTATTTTCTGCGGTTCTCAGCGTAAACAAATCTTTATAAAAATAAACGACTACAAATTATACCCTCCCTTTGATTTGAAGAAGACAGTGAACTTTAGTACATTTGTATCTATGAAACAAGTTCAGTTGACAGACTTCCTTCCAACCACGAAAAAAGAGTTGGAGATTCGCAAATGGGACGAAGTGGACGTTGTCCTCTTCTCTGGCGACGCATACGTAGACCACCCCTCTTTTGCTGGTGCGGTTGTGGGGCGTATTATCGAACACGAAGGTTACCGCGTTGCCCTTGTTCCCCAACCCAACTGGAGAGACGACCTCCGAGATTTCAAGAAGCTAGGCAGACCTAGAAAATTCTTTGCAGTAACAGCAGGTTGTATGGACTCAATGGTAAACCACTACACCGCCAACAAGAGATTGCGTTCCGACGACGCCTACTCACCTAACGGCAAAGCGGGTTTCCGTCCAGACCGAGCAACCACCACCTACTGCAAAATTCTGAAGCAGCTCTTCCCTGATGTTCCTATCGTAATCGGAGGAATCGAAGCATCTTTGAGACGTGTCACCCATTACGACTATTGGGACGACGAATTAAAACCATGCATCCTTGTCGACAGCAATGCTGACTTGCTAATCTACGGCATGGGTGAGCTTCCGCTCAAACAAATCATTGCAGAACTGAACGAAGGAAAAAGTTTCGACGAACTGACTGACATTCCTCAGACCGCATATTTGGCGAAGACAGATGCCATCCCAGAATATAAAGATACGGAGACATTCACTCTCTTTAGCCACAAAGAGTGCAAGAGAGACAAAGAAAGACAAGCCAAGAATTATAGGGTTGTCGAAGAAGAATCGAACAAGATAAAAGCCAACAGGCTTATCCAGGGCATTGACGATCAGACATCGGTTGTAATCAACCCTCCTTTTCCTCCAATGAAAAGAGAAGATTTAGATGCTTCGTTCGAGCTTCCGTTCACCAGACTTCCCCATCCAAAATACAATGGCAAGACCATTCCCGCCTACGAGATGATCAAATTCTCCGTAAACATCCACCGAGGCTGTTTTGGAGGTTGCTCTTTCTGTGCCATCTCTGCACACCAAGGCAAACACATCGTCTCCAGAAGCGAAGATTCTATCATACACGAAATTCAAAAAATCAAAGAGCTACCCGATTTCAAGGGTTATCTAAGCGATTTGGGCGGACCCTCGGCCAACATGTACGGCATGGAGGGACGCAACAGAGAGTTGTGCGAGAAGTGCAAGAGATTTTCCTGCATACAACCAACCATCTGCAAAAACTTGAACACGGACCACACCCGCCTGCTCAACCTCTACAAACGAGTAGACAGCATCAGCGGAATCAAGAAATCTTTCATTGGAAGTGGAGTCCGTTACGACCTTCTTTTAGCAAAAGATGATGACCCTAAAATAAACAAGAGCCATCAGGAATATACAGAAGAACTGATTTCAAATCATGTATCCGGACGTTTGAAAGTAGCACCGGAACATACTTCAGACAGAGTTTTGAAAATGATGAGAAAACCATCCTTCACTTTGTTCGAACAGTTCAATAAGATATTCGACCAAATAAACAGAAAATTCAATCTGAATCAACAGATAATTCCTTACTTCATCTCCAGTCATCCGGGTTGTACGCAAGAAGACATGGCAGAGCTTGCCTGCAAGACAAAACGGCTTGACTTCAAATTGGAGCAGGTTCAAGATTTCACCCCTACCCCAATGACTCTTTCGACAGAGATGTACTACACCGGCATTCACCCATACACATTAGAGAAAGTATGGACCCCACGTAACGCACAAGAAAAATTGGAACAGAGAAAGTTTTTCTTCTGGTATAAGTACGAATTCAGAAACCAAATCACGAACGATTTGAGAAAGATGAATCGCCCTGACCTGATTAAGACGCTCTTCGGAAAATAAAAAAAATAAATATTATGGAAGTTTTTGAAAAATACAATCATTTCTTTTTTGTAGGCATTGCAGGCACTGGCATGAGCGCCATTGCGCAATATTTAAAAGGTATCGGAAAGAAAGTCTCAGGTAGCGACAGACTTTTCAGTCAAGACAAGAAGATGCTCATTCAAGAGCAATTTGAAAAAATGGGCATCAACTGTTTCTTCCAAGATGCATCGGGAGTTGACAAAGATGTTGATGTAATCGTCATCTCTACTGCCATCGAAGAGACTAATATCGAGTTGAAAAAAGCTAGGCAGCTAGGTATTCCCGTCATGAAACGTTCTGAACTTTTAGCTTCCATTTCCAAAACAAAGAAGACAATAGCCGTTGGTGGAACATCAGGCAAATCAACCACCTCGGCCATGATTTTCCATATACTTCAGACATGTGGTGTTAAGCCATCCATCATGAGCGGTGCTGGACTGACATCTCTTCAAGAGAAAGGATTGCCAGGAAACGCTTGGGTTGGAGACAGCGAATGGCTAGTAATTGAAGCCGACGAGTCAGACGGTTCCATCGTCAACTACATCTCCGAAATCAGTCTTCTTTTAAACGTAGACAGAGACCACAAAGAATACGACGAGTTGTTAGAACTGTTCAGCGAATTCAAAAAACATACAGTTGGCAGATTCATCGTCAACCGTTCACACCCTATGAGCAAAAAGTTGTCGCAAAACAAAGCATTCGACTTCAGTTCTAACGGCGAAGAGGCTGGATTTGTGAGTACAGACTTCAAACAAGAAGGATTCTCCATCAGCTTCAAATGCAACGACATTGAGGTTAAGATGCCATTAATAGGAAGACATAACATGGAGAATGCGACCGCAGCCATAGCAGCATGTCAGGCTGTAGGACTTACCATCGAAGATTGCGCAAAAGCACTAGAAAACTACAAAGGAATATATAGACGTACCCAACTCGCAGGCATTGCCAATGGCATCTATGTCATCGACGATTTTGCCCACAATCCTGCTGAAGTGGTTTGCGCCATCAAGGCAAGCCAAGCTGTTGGCAAACGCGTTTTTGCTTGGTTCCAACCTCACGGCTTCGGGCCTTTGAAGTTCATGCACAAAGAGATTGAGACTGACATTCCTGAGGCATTGAGAAAAACTGATGTTTTCTTGTTATCAGACGTATACTATGCAGGCGGAACAGTAACAAAAGAGTATACATCAACCGAAGTTGCAACCGAGATGTTAAAGAGAAACAATAACATAGAATTCTTCCCTAACAGAAAAGACATGCTCCCTTACTTGAAACACGAATGCAAAGAAGGCGATGTCATTATCATCATGGGTGCCAGAGACACAACACTTTCTGACTTTGCAAAAGAGATTGTTGAATATCTAGCATAAAAGTTTAATTTATATAAGGAGAAGTGAAAGTCATAAAAAGAACTTTCACTTCTCCTTATTTCATCTATCAATTTAGAAATGAATATACTTAGGACCCAAGGCATCTAGAACACGCATCACAATACATTTTTCATAAAAAAAGCTCTTACATTTCTGCAAGAGCTTAATTTACGTGGAGCTGGAGGGATTCGAACCCTCGTCCAAACGAGGAAACAATATGCTTTCTACATGCTTATCTCCGCCTTAATTTTCGTGCTACAGCAAGACCGAAGCCACCAACCGTAACCTTATCCTCTTTAATTTCACCGAAGCATCAAGGCCTACCTCGGCTATCCCCGATTTGTCTGCTCCTCAATATCGGACCGCTTCAGGGCGTTAGCATCCGGGAGAAGTCTCGTTCCTGCATCTAATGCAAGAATAAAGTTAATCTACTATAATTCGATTAAGCAGCAAGAGCGTAATTATTTTCGCCAGTTAAATTTTTGGTCTCCATATTATAGTGCTAGCCACCAGCGCACTGCATGCTTACATACCCTTTCTACCCGCTGTCAAATCCAGTCAACCCCGATTTTTAACGTTAGAAATCGAAAAGCGATTGCGAAAACACTTTCACTTTTCATGAAGACAAAAGTAATCAAATCCATCGAAAATTGCAAACTTTTAAAATATTGTGAAATAAAAAATCATTCGAACACCACTTCTTTTTCTACTCTAATTATTATCCCTTTCTGCCTTTCTGAACAAAAACTTATTCTTTGAGAAAAATATGTCCATCAACGCATATTAGATTTTGACACGTTCGAAAATATGACTATATTTGCAAAATTTACATTTTTAAGATAAAAAAGCATCATATATGGCTATATTCATTAACGAAGTTTCTAGAACTTTTGGGGAATATCTTCTTATTCCCGGTTTGACCACAAAGCAGTGTACTCCAAACAATGTAACTCTTCAGACTCCTTTGGTCAAATTTAAAGTGGGAGAAAAATCGCCCATCAATTTGAACATACCTTTCGTTTCTGCGATCATGCAGTCAGTTTCAGATTCGGGTTTAGCCATAGAATTGGCTCGTAACGGTGGTCTTTCTTTCATCTTTGGTTCTCAACCTATCGATTCTCAGGCTGAGATGGTAAGAAAAGTAAAGAAATTTAAGGCTGGTTTTGTCACAAGTGACACTAACGTTACACCAGACACCTCCCTGGAAGAACTTATCAAGTTAATCCAAACAACAGGACACTCTACTGTCGGAGTAACAGCAGACGGAACTCCTAACGGAAAATTACTAGGTCTTATCACAAGCAGAGACTACAGATTTGACAAAGAAGACTTGTCACTGCCAGTGAAGAACTTCATGACTCCGTACAGCAAGCTTACAATAGGAAAAGTTGGAATGACGCTTTCAGAAGCAAACAAGATCATTTGGGACAAAAAGCTCAACACGCTTCCTATAATAGACAATAACGAAAACTTAGCATACTTTGTTTTCAGAAAAGACCACGACAGTCACCACGACAATCCATACGAGTTGTCTGACGGAAACAAGAAGTTGCTTGTTGGTGCCGGAATCAACAGTCGTGACTATATGGAGCGAGTTCCTGCTCTTGTAGAAGCCGGCGCTGATGTTCTTTGCATTGACTCTTCAGACGGTTTCTCCGAGTGGCAATATGAAGCTCTCAAATGGATCAAAGCTAAATACGGTGACAAAGTAAAGGTCGGAGCAGGAAATATTGTAGACAAAGAAGGTTTCGACTACTTGGCAGATGCCGGTGCAGACTTCATCAAAGTTGGTATCGGTGGTGGTTCAATCTGTATCACTCGTGAGCAGAAAGGTATTGGTCGCGGACAAGCTACTTCTATCATCGACGTAGCTAAAGCTCGTGACGAATACGCTAAGAAACATGGCGTTTACATTCCGATCTGCAGCGATGGCGGTTTGGTTCAGGATTACCACATGGTATTGGCATTGGCCATGGGAGCAGACTTTTTGATGATGGGCAGATACTTCGCTCGATTCGATGAGTCTCCTTCTAAAAAGCTAACCATCGGCAACAGGATTCTTAAAGAATACTGGGGAGAAGGTTCTAATCGTGCTAAAAACTGGCAACGTTACGACATGGGAGGTAAGTCATCACTTAAATTCGAAGAGGGTGTAGACAGCTACGTTCCTTACGCTGGTAAGATGAAAGACAATTTGGAACTTACACTTGGTAAAATCAAAGCTACCATGTGCAGCTGCGGATCTCTCGACATCCAAGAGCTACAAAAGAACGCTAAAATCACATTGGTTTCATCTACTTCTATCATTGAAGGAGGTGCTCATGATGTTATCTTAAAAGATCAGAACTAATCAACAACACTATAGGAAAAAAAGAAGTCCGCGAAAATCGCGGACTTCTTTTTTTTATTAAACGCATATAAAAAATCCTTCTACTTGACAATTCGAAGGATTTATCTATTCTGTTATTTTTTATAAACCTTTAATGCACTACCGTCTTCAAACTTCACGATATAAACTCCCTCATTCAAGCTTTGCAAGCAGTCGTTTGCATTATTTTTAAAGCAAAGAACTCTATTCCCAAAGAAATCATAAATTTCACCAGACATAACACCAGACAATCCTGATTCTGTTGCATCGATTTCTTCTAATCCAACATAATTAGGACCATTATAAGTCGAATTGTCTCCTTGTTTTTGATAAACTTTTACGTAATTCACATACATCTTAGCCTCAGAATTTGCCAAAGCTGTAATACCGTTAATATCATAAATGCCAGTAAAATCACCTCCTACAGCCAAATTAAATAGCACAAAGAAGTCATGGTTGAAATAAGTACCAGCTGCACGATCACTACTTCTATCACTAATATTCAAAGTAAAATAAGGATTCGTATTTGGATAAACATCCTTATCTACATACATCATCAACTTATTCTCATCCCAACACATGGTATACAAATGGAATTTATCATCTTGCAATGAGTAAGGCCATGTTGCAGACTGAGTTGTGCTCTCATGTGCACTTGTAGATGGACCCCAGTGACAAGCTCCGCTAAAGAAGCGTTCCTGTCTGCCAGAAGAGAAAGCCTCCGAATTTCCCATCTCCATAATATCAATCTCTCCACATTTTGGCCACTGGTTATAATTAATATCTTCACCTAACAACCAGAATGCAGGCCAAAGACCATTAGCCGTTTTTGGCAACTTGATACTAGCCTCTAACTTTCCATACTTGAAACGCATTTTTCCTTGAGTTGTCAAACGACCAGAAGTTGCGTTTTTACCATTCAAGCTCTCTTTCTTAGCCGTAATGACAAGGCAACCATTTCCGTCATCGTCCTTTGTCTCTCGTACATTTCTGTTTGAATAATATTGGAGCTCATTATTACCGCCACCATCGCCTCGAACTTCCACATTCCAAACTTCAGTATTCAAATAGTTATCATCAAACAAATCAGCCCAAACCAATTTATAACCATCATTTTCTCCTGTTCCTTCCTGAGATTTAGGATCAATTTCAATCGGATCCGGAGCTTCTTCTCTAAATATTTTTATTTCATCAATATAGACAACTTCATCCGTAGTAATCTCCTCGTCACGGTCAACCATCACAAAGAAATCGCCATATTCACCATAAGTTGCTCCACTTAAGTCAAAAGTCATCTCAACCCAATCTGAAGTATTCGGATACTCCTTATTTGATTCATAAGTTTCATCTCCAGGACCAGCCTCTGCCTTAAAAGAGACATCACCTCTAGACTCCTTTTTAAACTTTACAGAAGCATAGGCATACCCCACATTCGGGTCAGAATCGATATTTACCGTATAAATACCACGAAGAATTACACCAGCCCAGTTAACAGAGCCTGCCAACCTTGTACATTTTAGGACTTTTTCAGAAGAGTTCACATTATCTGGTGATGGATTTTCTACAATTTCAAAGGAGATGTGCGTTTCATCATTCACAGCTTCCCAAGTTTTCAAGTCGCCTTCAAAATCGTCTATCATGATCGATTTTTGAGAATAGCCTACGAAAGAAAGTAGAGAAAGGCAAAAAATAGAGGAAACAATTGTCTTAGTTCTCATACATTTAAAAGTGTTTTTGTTAGCAAATATAAACACTAATGTATAAAACAATAGCACTAAATCAAAAAAGTTCATCATAAAAAGATAAACATGCAAAGAAAAGTTACAAAGAACAAGTTTACAGACAGCTAAGCATCTGAAAAATTTTCAATTTCCAGGGATTTTGTCTAACTTCGCACGTTAAAAAATCAAGATAGAAAGTATGGACTTTATCAAAATAATTTTAAAGCCTAAAAAAGAGGAATCTCTAAAAAGATTCCACCCTTGGGTGTTTTCTGGAGCTATTCAAAAAATAGTAGGTAATCCGAACGAAGGAGATATCGTTGATGTCTACACATGCAACAACGAATATTTAGCTACTGGACACTATCAGATAGGTTCCATCGCTGTCAGAGTTTTTTCTTTTGAGAAAGGAAATGCAGACTATAACTTTTGGAAAGGAAAAATAGAAAAAGCATATCAGTTACGTGTTGCTTTAGGATTGGCAGAAAACCCTAATAACAATACGTACCGTCTCGTACATGGAGAGGGCGATTCCATTCCAGGACTCATCATCGACATATACGACCAAACAGCGGTTCTTCAAGCCCACTCTATCGGCATTCACTTAATCCGTGAACAACTAGCCAAAGCAATCAAAGAGGTTTTGGGCGACCAGATAAAAAATGTTTTTTACAAGTCAGAAAGCACACTTCCTTTCAAAGCTAACATTCAGGTAGAAGACGGTTATTTAATGGGAGAATGCGATAACGAATGTTTGGCCATGGAAAATGGATTGAAATTCCATGTGGATTGGCTGAAAGGTCAGAAAACAGGTTTCTTCGTTGACCAACGAGAGAACCGTGCCCTTTTGGAGACCTATTCAAAAGGAAGGTCAGTTCTCAACATGTTCTGTTATACTGGAGGTTTCTCATTCTATGCAATGAGAGGTGGAGCCAAACTAGTCCACTCTGTAGATAGCTCAGCAAAAGCCATCGAGTTGACAAAGCAAAACGTTGAGATAAATTTTCCTAACGACCCTCGTCACGAGGCATACGCCGTTGACGCATTTAAATTCTTGGACGAAATGAGTGACAAACAATATGACCTCATCGTCCTTGACCCTCCTGCTTTCGCAAAACACAGAGATGTATTGCGTAACGCGCTTCAAGGTTACAAGAAATTAAATGCAAAAGCTTTCGAAAAGATCAAGCCAGGCGGAATTCTATTCACATTCTCATGTTCTCAGGCAGTAAACAAGGAGCAATTCAGACTTGCCGTATTCAGTGCAGCTGCTATGAGCGGAAGAAACGTCAGAATTCTACATCAGCTTACTCAACCAGCAGATCACCCAGTCAACATCTATCACCCAGAAGGTGAATATTTGAAAGGCTTGGTCCTTTATGTAGAATAATCAAAAAAACTTTAGATATCTTCTAAAAATGTACACAACATTATTTTTTATAATCATAGCAATTCTAGTCTTAGACTTTGCTCTTGAAACCTATCTTGACCATCTAAACGGGAAGAATGTAAGTCTTCAGTTACCAGATGAGGTTAAAGATATTTACGATGCGGAAAAATATAAAAAACAACAAGAATATTTTTTAGCTAACCAAAAATTCGGAACCATATCAGGCACATTCAGTTTTATTGTCATGATGCTGATGTTCTTCCTATTCGGTTTCAGCTTTGTAGACAACTTGGCAAGAGGAATGGCAGAAAACAGTATTCTTATTGCCTTAATTTTCTTCGGGATTCTTTATTTTGCGAACGACATTATCTCAATGCCTTTCGATATTTACCACACATTCGTAATCGAAGAGAAGTTCGGATTCAACAAGGTCACTCCAAAGCTATACGTCATGGACACCATCAAAGGTTGGATTATGACCATTATTCTTGGTGGCGGCATTCTTGCTTTGCTAATGTACATCTACTCACTCACTGAAAACTATTTCTGGGTTCTTGGATGGGGTGTCATGGCATTTATCTCCATTTTTATGATGATGTTTTACTCTAATCTGATTGTTCCTATCTTCAACAAACAGACACCGCTTGAGCAAGGAGAACTGAGAGACGCCATTGAGAATTTCTGCAACAAGGTTGGATTTCAACTCGACAATCTTTTTGTTATTGACGGATCCAAGAGAAGCACAAAAGCCAACGCCTATTTCAGCGGATTAGGAGCAAAAAAAAGAATTGTACTTTACGATACATTGATTTCAACCCTTACAACGGAAGAGATTGTAGCCGTTCTTGCTCACGAGATCGGTCACTACAAAAAGAAACATACGCTTATCATGTTAACCATCTCATTAGTTAACTCCGGTATCATATTCTTCTTATTGTCTCTTGTTTTGGGAAAATACTCACCAGTATTCGCTGCTGCATTAGGAAGCGAGAATCCTTCCTTCCAGTTCAGTTTGATCGTCTTTGGTGTACTTTACACGCCGATTTCAACCGTGTTAGGTATTGGCATCAACGTAATGTCAAGAAAAAACGAATACGAGGCTGATGCGTTCGCAAAAGAGCACGGATTAGCAAAGCCATTAGGTGAAGCATTGAAGAAGCTGTCTGTCACTGCACTCAGCAACCTCAATCCTCATCCTGCATACGTATTCTTCCACTACTCACATCCAACCATATTGCAAAGATTACAGAACCTGAACAAATAAAAAATCTGTTCAGAATCTATTCAAATAAAAAAGAGCGTTTCTAATTAAATCAAGAGACGCTCTTTTTTTATTAATTCACAAAAATCAACCTCTGCTGCAAAGCATTTCCAAAAAGGAATCTTTGTAGTTCTTTCCTATGGCCAATTTCTGCCCTGCTACGGTCAACATATTGCCCTCAACCGATTCTATTTTCGAGATAGCTACAATATATGATTTATGTATTCTCACAAACTCATTCGATGGCAACTCCTCCTCCAACTTCTTTAAAGAATAGTAAGCCGTAACCTTCTTTTTATCCTTCATGTGGAAAGTCACATATTCACTCTGTCCTTCGATATATAACAAATCAGCATAATCAATGCGATAAAGTTTATAGTCAGCCTTCACCATGAAGAAATCCTTCTCCGCCTTGTATGGAATCGCAGATTTTGCTTTCATGCGTTCCACGACCTTATTTATGGCCTGCATAAAGCGAGGGAAAGCAATAGGCTTCAACAAATAATCAACCGCATCCAAATCATAACTGTCTATCGCATATTCAGAATAAGCCGTTGTAAATATCACCATAGGCTTTTCTTTTAAGGAACGAATAAAATCCAAGCCAGACAACTCGGGCATCTGGATGTCAGACAGAATCAGATCGACTGGTTGCTGTTGCATCACCTTCATAGCATCCATAGCATCTTCACAAGCTCCGCACAAAGTCAAATTAGGAATTTTAGAGACATATTCCGAAAGCAACTTACGTGCTGGAAATTCATCGTCTATAATCAGCACCTTAATTTGTTCATTTTCCATGATAATATTGTTTAATTGTTATTCTTTCTCAAATCAATCTTTAAACTTATCGAAAAAAGATTATCCTCATCATTCACATGAAATGTGTAGCAATCAGGATAAAGAAGTTCCAAACGTTTGCTTACATTAGCCAAACCCACACCCGAACGATGAGTAGAAGTTTTCAGGGTTTTATTTTTTCGTTTGCTATTCACAACATCAAAGGACAAACTATCTTTATCTGCCGCCAAATTAATCTTGATAAAGGCATCATCCTCCACTCCTGCTCCGCTGTATTTAAAGCTGTTTTCAACAAAAGGTTGAAGTAACATTGGAGAAATAAGAATATTTTCAGAAGTAATATTCTTTTCAAATGTCAGATTCAAGTCGCGCTCATATCTGAAACGTTGAAAATCTATATAATTTTCTAGATAATGAATTTCATGATTCAAATTAATTTTCACTTCACTACTCTCATCTGTCACATATCGAAGCATTTCAGACAACATTAGAACGCTATTAGCCGCATTTTTATCACCCATATAAATCATCGAATAGATGTTGTTTAAAGCATTGAAAAGAAAATGAGGATTCATCTGCGACTTTAAAAACTTTAGCTCCATCTCCGTTTTTTCCTGAAGCAGCAAAGCCTTTGTTCTCTCATCCTTTTTCTCTTTGTTTCTATAATGAAACAATGTAGAAACAAAGAATGAGCCCAAGAAAAGTACGGTCACCTTAAATTTAGTAGGGATAGATGTCCTAGAAGCGGAAGAAGGAGGCATATCAAAAAAAGGTTTCGATTCCGAAGGCAACTGAATATCCAATGGAGACCAATCTCCTTCTTTTTGCAAATTCTCAACGTATGAGGTTACAATTGTCTCTTCAAAATATGAGAACAAATAGATAAAACCGATAATTAAGCATGTAGAAAATAACAAATAAAGCCACATTCTTCGCTTGTGCAACATATATGGAAGCAAAAGGTATCTATTCAAAATCGAAAGGAATAGCATACCTCCGGTCAAAAGTGCAGCCAATTCAACAGAAAGCGATATATCTGTAGATATATTACTGATTGTCAAAAGCACAAGGACCGCAATCCAAACTAAAGACTCAAAGCCCCAATCCTTTACTGTTTTTTGAAAAAAAGTGCTTTTTTGCATGTTTACATGAAATTTAGAGCTTATTTCGCATTAGACAAATATAAAAATTAGATTTTTTGTTTATCTTTGAAAACCCGAATTTTTAATTGAAGAAATTTAATATTTCACTGAATATACTAAGCAAATTATAATTGCAATAGTAATTTTGAAAAATTAAAAAAGGGTTAACATAAAGATGATTTAAATTTCATGTCAAAATATTCATTCTGGTTTTAGTTTGGTTTAAACATGGGCATGGTGTTAATCGGTTTCCGAAACAAACATCTTAATGGAATACAATGTGAATTGGGTTGTCCTTTATAAAAGGCGGGGAGCACTACCCCGCTTTTTTTATTGTCTACATGCAAGTATAATCTTCACCAAACCAATTATATTTTGGTCAAATAGGATTCGACATCAGACATAGAAAAAAATATATGTATATGATCAATTTAGCAAAAAGCTAAAATATTAAAACGGGGATTCAAATTGATAATGCAACTTGAGGAGGAAAAAATGGGTCAGGTAGAAAAAATATTTTTCAGAGCAGAAAGAGAAGAGAAAATCTCCCTCTTTCCAGTTGCCCTGTGGAGAATATGTTTCTATTTTTGCACCCTCAAGCCCCCCAGCAATC
>JALNVE010000054.1 GCA_023227695.1 Paludibacteraceae bacterium | reverse complement strand
TACAGATAATGGACGTTCCGTCCACTTGAAGACCTTCAGAAATGCATTTAGTTGCTGTCTCAAATGTGCTTATACATTATCACTTCCACCTGATTTTAAGAATTGATCCCAATTTAGGACTTTTTAAAAAAAAAGATAGCGAAACATCTGACAAATAAAACTGTCAAAAAAGCATCCAAAGAACGAACAAAAACTAGATTATAAAAAATTCAAACAGCTTCTTAATCACAAAAACAATCCATCATCCGCAAAACTATAATAATCGTCTAGAGTAACAATCAGATGGTCCAAAAAGCTGATATCCATTATCTCGCATGTTTTCTTCAGTTTCTGAGTCATCTCCTTATCGTACGAACTGGGGTTTTTGTTTCCAGAAGGGTGATTATGGACCATCACCAACCCTACTGCAGAAGCATCTAGTGCCTCTTTCATAACCATCTTTATATCAAAAGAGGTAGAATCAACACCTCCTACAAAGAGACGCTTTTTCTCTATCATCCGGCTACCTCTATTGATAATAAGGATCCACATTTCTTCATGATCTAAGTCAGACAATAAAAGCTGCATGATTTCGAAGATATCACGACTGTTAGTAAGAATGGGACGAACAACAGCCTCTTCGTGCTTGCGTCTGCGTCCAAGTTCCAAAGCTGCTATGATTGTGATTGCCTTCGCCTCTCCTATTCCACGAAAAGAGGAGGTTAATTGTCTGACAGAGCAACGTCCCAACTCATTCAGGTTATTTTGATAAGAAGAGAGAATGCGTTTGGATAAATCCACCGCACTCTCGTCTCTATTTCCCGAACCAATAAGAATAGCGAGCAATTCGGCGTTAGACAAAGATTCAATGCCTTTCGCCAGCATTTTCTCACGCGGACGATCATCTTCCGCCCAATTCTTTATGCTATTCTTACCATTCATCTAATGGCTTCCAAATGATTTTTCAAAAGATTGGAATACATAGTCAACATACGTTCGCGAAGGAAAGCCTCGTCTTTGTTCGGCAAATCAATCTTTGCCAACTGACCTGCCAAATATTCATCGAAAGCAGCCTTTTCCTTCTCCGTATATTTGCATCCTGCATATTCTGTTTTCCCGTTTAATTCGTCCAAAGCAATATAATTACCGGGATACATTCTGTAATTAGCATGAATCTCACGGTCGATAATTGCAGCCATCTTCTGCAAGATAGTAGCACGGTCGTCCGTATCCAGAATCTCACGCTCCAAGATATCATTGATAGGTTTGTTCACTTCGAAGTGGATGAGACCCTTGTAGCCCATGATGCCGGTCTTCATAGAGATGACATCATCATTGGCAGACTTCACGAAATCTGCGTCATCACGTTTCTGTTGAAACTCCTTCGCCTTCAAGAAATCGCAGGAATCATACTCATAACTGATACTTACAGGAGTGATGTTCAGTTCGAGGAAACTCTGCTTCAAATCTTTGCCTCCACTCATGCTAAACATCTTCAAGACGCTCTCCTGAGTACGGTCATTAGAATCCTTAGCCCTACCCTCTCGTTGAGCAATCCAAACGGAATTACGACCCTCGACAATATTTCGTCTGATGTAGGCTGAAAGGCGTTTGGAAGCCTCGAAAATCTCACGTTTCGTACCGCTACGTTGAACGATAAAATTCTTATTCAGCTTCATCAATTCCATAATCCAAGGTTTTGATATGAGGTTATCGCCAGCGGCATTCTCTGCCGTATCAAAACCGTTTTTTATCATCAGCGTATCCAATAAAGCTGCATCTAGGATAATATCCCTATGATTAGAGATAAAGAGGTACTTACAATCAGCATCCAACCCTTCCAATCCAGAGATGGAAATTTCAGATCCGTTTTTCTTTAACAAGTCCAAAAAGAAAGTACCCACTACCTTTTCCTGTAGATCATGGATAGTCTTTAAAGACGTCAAATATTTATAGAAATCATCCACATTCTGTCCAGGGAAAAGCAAGGCAATCGCAGACCTCAACTCCTCTGAAGAGAAAGCTCTCTTTAATGCGTCCTGCATCTCTGCATCGTTATAAGGACGAATTGCATCAAAATCATATTCTAATTCCATATTTTCTATTTTTTAAAGACAAACGAATGTCTATTTGATTTTAATAAACTTTACGTTGCTCATTTAGCGTTATGTGTCTCTCTTTCCTTTTATTATATGGTTTTTTTATCTTAAACGAGCAACGAAACACGAAAACCCAACCCAGAAACGCCACATATCATATATCGGCAAAAATCCTATTTTTTTAAAACTAGTATAGACTCTGGTCCCATATTAAACAGAAGGTCAATGATGCTCAAATCAGGCAAAAACCCAAACTTCTGACTGAATACCTGATAATATGGAGTCATTTTCTCCTCAACATTTTTTTTAGGAGAAAAGCTTTCACGGAAATCAACCATCTCTGCCTTGATTTCTGACATATAGGCATCCGTCATGGAGACCTTCGGTTCTAAGCCTATCAAGGAACAGACAAGCTGCCTCAACTCCTCATTGAAATCCAAAAGGAATTCGGAATGACGTTTATAGAAGGGTTCAAAATCGTCGCGGTAATACTCAAAAAAAGGCGATGAGCTATAAGCCGATTCAATGGCACGCCAATGCATCTGTTGCCAATTCTCTGTATAGGCGATCCGGATATCCTTCGTCGGACATTTATCGGCATCCTTCTTAATCGGTATACTCAGATCCAACACTCCGTTAGCAGAAGATATACGGCAACGGTTGCGATAAGTCTGCTTCACATAGTTTTCATTCCGTTCAATGATCACAGAATCAAAACCTGCTAGTTTCTCGTAATAGCGAACAGGGCCTAAATATGCAGACGTAAGAAGAGCTACCATTATTATTTTTTCACCTTAGATTGATCCAACATTAATCTCTGATAGATCAACGGCAATGCCTTTACATCCCAATCTTCCTCCACATCCCAGTTAGCACGGAGCTTCAAGAATTTCTGATAATAGTAAACCTCTTCAGGCTGTAATCGTTCAGAGTACTTTCCAGTGGTCCACTTTCCATCACCGTTAGCATCAACGAAAAGGCGAACGCTATATTCTGCAGGAGACATGTTCTCAAAAACTGCCTTCCCTTCTTTATCCACATCAACACATTTTACCACAACATCTTTACCCTTCAACAATTCTACCTTAGAATTAGAAGGTGCATTCTTGACATTAAGAATCAACTTTGAATAATCGTCGGCTGGTTTCTTACGGAATTTCAATGAAGTCTTGTCGTTATGCAAGCCTCTAATATCAGTCACTGAAGCCGAATCCATATCCACCTTATACTCATCTTCCGGCTTCATGTCAAACTTTAGTACATAACTTCTAGGTTCTTTCTTCTGTAATTCAAATGATTCTTCAACCCAAACGGTATCAATCTTATGAAACAATTTCATATTCTCTTTACCAAAAGAAATGACCGGATAATCCCACTCCAAAACAGCATCTTTATCTATGTCGACTGTAGATGTGAATTTAGAAACCTTTAGGAAATCAATTTGTTGTTTCTCTTTTTTACGTTGTGCTCTACTCTTCTTTGGCTCAATATAAACCAAATCTAAGGTATCATTTTTGATCTCCAGATTCTGAATGGAATCATATTTCGCATATTCCAAAGCAATACGAAGTGTATCCATATTTGCCAACACCGTATCCTTTATCCAATAAGTAAATGTATCTTTTGTAACAGATGGATCTTCTATCATCCAATCTTTTGAGTCAGCATTCAAAAGAGTCAACTTAGGCTCCCTCTTTTCATAATTCTTAAAATAGAGAGTGATTTTGTCTTTATCTTTTCTTTCTGCCTTATCAAAGAACTGCTGTTTTAATTCTTCCTTGAATAAACGGAGAACGACAGAGTCTGGATAATAAAGATTGACGGTACGATGAATGATCGTATCTATGGCCATTGAATCTGAAAAAACAGTATCTGCAGTTCCTGCATTAGAATGGACTAGTGTTGCCTTTCGTACATTTTTAAAGAGAGTGTCAACCACTTCTTTAGAGGTCATGGTTGGTTCAATCTTATCGAACAGCATAGCCAATGACTCTGTAGGTTGATCGAAATATTTATTGTTATTGACATCCTTCAGCGCATAGATACGATAAGGTTTTCTTGCCAAATTATGGATTACAAAACGTCCCGTTGCATCTGTCAAAGCAATACGTTCCAATTTACCGGTAGTAAAAGCACTGTCTTCCAGATTCGAATAGACTCCAACAAGGACATCCGGCATAGGAGTCAACACATTGGCATCCAACACATTTCCTGAGATAGACATGGTATCAACGATGTCGCCTGTAGAGAAACAAAATGAGAAGTTTTGAATAGGATTACCTTCCTTATAATCGACAATTGAATTTCCAAAATCGAATGTGTATGTAGTATTCGGAAGTAATGTGTCTATCAACTCTACAGAAACTTTCTTTCCGATTCCTTTTGCAATGAATGGACGTTTCTGTGTAGGAGAAATCATTAAATATTTTGTCGCATTATTAAGTGTAATGTACTCGTCAAAATAGATTTCCACCTTCTTCTCGTTAAAATTGACGGCTTTTAATTTCGGGTCACTATTTACCACCATAGGAGGCAATGAATCTCTGAAGCCACCAGTTGGTCCTTGTGCCATATTAGCACATGACTGCATTGACAAAACGATGGCAAAAACAGCCAATGTATAAATGATAATATTCTTCACTTCTTCTTTATATAAATTTATTCGCAAAATTATCTATTCTTGTCGTCTTTTCCAACTACCTAAACAACCTATCATTCAATAAAATTAGCTTTAACTACAAATTATTTAAATAATAGGAGAAAAGCACGCCTCTATGTATTCAGGAGCTGTTTCAATTATATGTAAAAACAATTTGTGGCAAATTGAAAAAGCTTTTCAAAACCATGTATTCCATACAACCAAATGTAAACATAGATAGAGGATTACAGAAATTAAAATTCAGTTTTTTTTATTTTATTCATTTCAGAAAAAGATTATCTTTGACGCCAGATTCATGGAGAAGCTGTTTCTGTTTTTTGCAAACTGTTTTTGTTGATTTTTCGAGTCTGTTTTTGCCCATTTTAAACGATTTTATATGTCAGATAGCCTGCTATCTTTCTTACAAAATCCCCACATACATCTCGAAAACTCATCTCAAAAAGCTAACGATAAAATCGAAAAAGCTACTGAATCTACTTATTTTTACTATTCATCTACAAAAGGTTTTGTTTCAAATCATGATTAAAAAATTTTTTTTCTTTACGAAAGGCGAAAAAACAGGCATTATGATTTTACTTTTTCTCATAGGTATTATCTTTGCCGTCAATGCAAGTTTCAACTATATTTCGCCAAGCAAACAGTTATACACCTCGAAATACGAGCAAGAGGTGAAAATCTTCAAGCAAAGCCTTAAACCTAAGATTTCTGATAAACAGAATAAAAACAAAGAGGTTATCTTCTTAGCACAAAAAGAGGAGGTTTTTGAAAAAAAGGAATATTCTGGAATAAAGAATCCTAGAAAATCGGATGAAGAATTCTCCATAGAGATCAATCAAGCAGACACCACAGATTTAAAACGTCTGAAAGGAATTGGAAGTGTTTACTCAAAGAGAATTATAAAATTCAGGAATTATTTAGGCGGTTTCTACTCTTTAGAACAACTTAAAGAAGTTTATGGAATCGATGAAGAACTCTTTCTATCCATAAAAAAGCATCTGACCATCGATGCTCGAAAAATACGGCAATTCAATGTCAACAGTGACACTTTCTGTTACAAATTCAGGCATCCTTATTTAGAAAAAGAAGAGATAAAAGCTCTACTCAAACAGAAAAAAGAAGGAACCTTTATTCAAAAAGAGGAAATTAAAAAATTACTATCCTTGAGCGAAGAAAAATGGAAAAAACTAAGCCCTTACATTGCGGAATAAAACATTCATGCAGGATTAACAATTTTTCGTTTATTAGTAATATGTCAACTTAGATTTTTTCAGTAAATTGCAAAATAAAACAAACCATATGAATTTTATCATAAAATTATTGCTTTCAGCATTAGCAGTCTATTTAACGGCACTCATTTTACCCGGTGTAAGCATTAAAAATTATGTCACAGCGATAGCTGTTGCTATCGTCATCGGATTACTGAACGTATTCTTAAAACCAATTTTGATACTACTGACTATTCCGGTAACAGTGATCACGCTCGGACTTTTCCTTTTTGTGATAAATGCAGGTATCATTCTGTTATCTAGTTATTTAATGAATGGATTTAACGTGGACGGATTTTGGTGGGCTCTGCTTTTCAGCTTTGTGCTCTCCATCTTTTCCGAAATTCTTGGAGGATTCACATCCAACTGATAACAAAATCAATTTCAATTCAAATAAAAAACCAAAAACAAAGTATAATGAATAAACTATTATTATCAGGCATTTCTTTATGCTTAGCCACTAACATCATTGCCCAAACAGATGTTGTGAACATTAAAGACAAAGTGGCATCAAAAGACGAGCCTATTACCTCGTATTATTTACCTAAGACAGTACTTGACATCGAAGTTGAAGTTGTCCACAATGTATTTAAAGCTGGTCCGTACGCTTCCGATTCTAAAAAATTCTTTGGCACTTATGCCAACATGAAAGATGAAGAGAGTTGGGAAATAAAAGGAATCAAAGTAAAACAGCATAGCGAGCCTGATGGCAACCACCATTACAACGTGTATGCACCTAACGGATCATACGCATCTTGCGTTGCGCTTACCGACAATGGTATATTACGAGGCATTAACCTTCCTCTTTCTTTCTCTCAAAATAAGGTAGAAATGGGAAAATGCGAAGGTCGCAAAAAATGCGAGAAGAAGCATAAATGCTGTGAGATGAATGATGGTCTCGGAAAATGCAAGAACATGCAAAAAAACCATAAGATGAAGACGAAAAAGTCTTACTCAACCGATTTCATCAACAATTATCTTTATACCGAAAGCGATTCAGTCCCTAAAGTTGGTGGCGCACAATTCGCATACAATAGAATCAACAGTTTAAGAATGACATACAACGACATCCTTAACCAGAATTCAGATGCGATCACCTCTGACCTCTCTACCTTCCTTAATGAAATCAAGAGACAAGAGTTTGAATTGAATGCCCTTTTCTTCGGTAAAAGCCACCAAGAAAAGATAGAGAAGACCATCTCCTTTTATCCAGACAAAGAGGCTACCAACCTGGATTTGTTCCAGTTCTCAACAAAAGGAGGATTCGAAGAGAGCGGAGATGATATCACCATCTCCATTAAACGGAAGCCAACAACAATGAACATGCCATCCCGTGGTGAGAAATCAGGATTTGTCTACAGAGTTCCTGTTTTAGCCGATATCGAGATAATGCAAGGCAAAAACATACTATGGACAGGAGTTGTCGAAATTGCACAACTTGGAAACACAGAGAAATTGCCAGCAGGTTTCTTTGAAAAAAACGACTATAAAGCCGTATTTGATATAAACACAGGAGCCTTGCTACAACTTTCGAAACAATAGATTTTATTTAGATAAAATTCAAGGGGAACAAAGAATCGATCTTTGTTCCCCTTTTTTTATTATTCCCAGTTCTAGACCCTTCTTGAAACTTCTAGATTCTTCTTGAATCTAGAAGAAATTACAAAAATATTTTTATCTTTGTATTCAACAAATCATTGTATGATATGAAATTAGAGCAACCACCAAAGTGTTCCTCACAAAAGGAATCGTTAGAGGTCAGCAAACTAATATCCTCTCCCGACACTTATTCTGAAATATCAGAAATAAATGCCAAGTACCCTTATTGGGATAAAGTGAAATATATTAAAAACACGAAGGTCCAGAATCCACAAATACTATGGCATGCTCTTAAGTTTCTACGAAAGATCAATCGGACAGAAGTTTCTTTTGGCAACTACCACTTCAGTTTCACTCCAACAGACGAGATTCTTCAATTATTGCACTACTTCGACATGAACATTGGAGGAAGTCTAACAAGTGAACATCTGATACCTAACGATAAAAAGCAGACATATCTGATATCATCTATTATGGAAGAGGCTATTGCCTCTAGTCAAATGGAAGGAGCCTCAACCACCAGGAAAGTAGCAAAAGATATGCTCCGGAAAAGCGAAAAGCCTCAAGACAAAAGTCAGCAGATGATATTGAACAACTATAAAACAATCAATCACATCAAAGAGATTCACAAATCAGGATTTTCCGTTTCTGAGCTGCTTAACATTCATCACAGTATGACAGAAAACACATTGGACAATCCTAATGAGGCTGGCAAGATTCGTCAAAATGATGATATTCTTGTGGTCGACTGCTCAACGAGCGATGTGGCATTCATTCCTCCTCATTTCGAAGAATTGTCTGCATTGCTTTCTGATTTGGAAAAGTTCTTCAATAATGACAGCAAAAACTTCATCCACCCCATCATAAAAGGCATCATTGTACATTTCATGTTAGCCTATTTTCATCCTTTTGTAGACGGAAACGGACGAACAGCTCGGTCTCTGTTCTATTGGTATATGCTAAAACAAGGTTATTGGATGGTTGAATATATGTCTATTTCTCGTATCATTTATAAAACAAAAACAGCTTACGAGAAATCTTTTCTGCATACGGAATACGATGAAAACGATTTGACCTACTTCATTCTTTATAATCTAAAGACAATGAAACAGGCGTTTGATGATTTGAAAGAGTACTTAAAGCGGAAAACAGAAGAAAACAAAAGCTCCGTTATGCTTTCTTTTATCAAGGGCGTAAACCAACGGCAAGCTGAAATTATAATGATTGTCCAAGAAAATCCGAACGCAGTCTTCTCGGTGAAAGAAATCGAGAACCGATTTTCTATTTCCAATTTCACAGCAAGAGCCGATCTTGAAAATTTGGTTGAATTAGGCTACTTATCTGAAATTCAGATAAACAAAGTAAAAAGAAGCTATATAAAATCTAAGAAGTTTGACGATTTAATCAAACATTAAAATTCTTGATTCTTCTAGATTCTTCTTGAATCTAGAAGTTTCTTAAATTTATAATCAAAACAAAAGAGTTTACTTTTTGCTCAAAAACAAATTCTTGCTCATCTGGAAATCAGACACATCACATGTTTAAGATGTTTTCTGCAATCAATGATAACCGATTAACTTTTCTCATAAAAAGGTTAGACTATTATTTCACCACCGCCAATCTACCATCTTCACGCATTTCTAAGTCACCATTGTCCTGCATAAGACGGATGACGGAGATAGTATGCTCATCATCGCCCTTGAGCCAAGCCAACAGATCGGGC
Organism: Paludibacteraceae bacterium; assembly: GCA_023227695.1. GTDB lineage: Bacteria > Bacteroidota > Bacteroidia > Bacteroidales > Paludibacteraceae > RGIG10190. The sequence goes on along the minus strand of JALNVE010000054.1, from coordinate 3,435 downwards.
ATCGACATGGGTGAAGAATAGAGAGCATCGAAGACACGCTCCTTTATCTCGTGCAATTCAGAGTAGCTAACAGAGCGTTGGTTATTCGACAAACAATAGTCGCAGCAACCGCAGTTGTGCGAATCGTCCTCACCGAAATAATGCAGCAACATACGGCTTCGGCAAAGGTTCTGCTCAGAAGCGTAGGCCGTAACTTTGGCTATTTTATCCTCAAAGCGTTTCTTACGGCTATCGTATGATTCTTTCGTTATCACGATTCGCGACACATCCATACGCGGCTGCGTGAAGATGATGAGCGGAATCTTCTTTCCTGGCACATAACTGATGATGCGGTTTTTCGCCAAAGCCACAAGGCCGTTGTAAACCTCATCGCGCGTAAGGTTCAGACGTTTGCCCAGCAAAACCTCGTCAATGTAAGCATATTCGCTGAAAAGGCCCGTATACGAACGGAGCAGCACCTTCATCAGTTCGTCCTGATCATTGTTGTGCGAGGTTAGTCCGTAAAGATCGTCACGTTTAACGATAAACATGACACGCGATTTGTTATCCTCATCGTCCGTCAACTCAAGGTAACCGCACTGCTGAAGGATCTTCAGCGCACTGTAGGCAGGAAGCATCGGAAATTTAAAAGCGGAACAGAACTGACCCAAGCTGAAATCGTAACTACAGTCCAAGCCACTACCCTCTGCCACCTGCAAGTAGTTGCAGACAGCTTCGTAAATTCGCTTCACAAAATCCTTTTCAGGAAAATTATCGGGAATACGTTTCTTGAGTTTGGCATTGTCGGACTTATTATAGAGAAGTATTGCGTAAGCCTTCTCTCCATCCCTACCCGCGCGGCCCGCCTCCTGAAAGTAGGCCTCCAACTTATCGGGCAAATCAAGATGGATAACCGTCCGCACATCAGGTTTGTCAATACCCATTCCGAAGGCGTTGGTCGCCACTATGACACGAGTTTCGCCGCTCTTCCAAGCCTGCTGGCGTACGTCTTTTGTATCGTTTGAAAGGCCGGCATGATAATAATTGGCCGAGATGCCCTGCACATTCAAGATGTCTGAGACCTCCTTCGTCTTCTGACGGCTGCGGACGTAGACAATCGACGTTCCGGGTACGGAGTCCAGTATTTTGAGCATCTGACCCATCTTATCTTCCGTATCTCGCACCACATAGGCAATGTTCTTTCGCTCGAAACTCTTCTTAAAGACGCATTTCTTTTTGAACTTAAGCTGGTTCTGGATATCGTCCACCACATCTTTTGTTGCCGTAGCGGTCAGCGCCAAGACTGGCACTCCGGGCAGGAACTCACGGATATCGGCAATTTTCAGATAAGACGGACGGAAGTCATAACCCCACTGCGAGATGCAGTGCGACTCGTCTACCGCCAACAAACAGACATTCATCTGTTTGAGTTTAGTAAGGAAAATCTCGGTAGCCAGACGCTCCGGTGAAACATACAGAAACTTGTAATCGCCCAAGACACAATTGTCGAGCGCCACCAGAATCTCGTTTCGGGTCATGCCCGAATAGACAGCGGCAGCCTTAATGCCCCTAGCACGGAGGTTATCCACCTGATCCTTCATCAACGCAATCAGAGGAGTAACAACGATGCAGATGCCATCCATTGCCATTGCAGGCACTTGGAAGGTGATACTCTTTCCTCCACCCGTAGGCATCAGTCCCAACGTATCGTGACCTTCGCCCACAGAACGGATAATGTCGCCCTGCAACGGACGGAAATCATCGTACCCCCAATATTGCTGAAGAATAGACGTGTATTTATCCACCAAAAAATTATTTTTTTGTTACCCGTTTCTCGTTGATATGTATACCGTTCTATAGCTGTAAACGAGCAACGAGAGACGAATAACGAGAAACGACCCATTTTATTTACACAAATATAGCCTATTATTTAGATTCAAAAAGCCGTGCCCTTCAATTAGTTCTCTACAAAAAGGGATTGTTTGTTAAGATTAACGAAAAGAGTCTAAACAAACAGGATAGATTTCCTTGTATGCCTTCAATTTATTTAAAAAATATATATTTTTGCAGTCTGAAAATAGAGTCGTTAGCATAAAGAAAATGAAACATACAATTTATCTCTTCGTTGTACTTTTACTCTCATTTAATGTAAAAGCAGGAGAAAAGGCCACATCTACCGATGAACAACTTCTTGAATTAACACTAAAAGATTCATTACCAAATGTGAGTACAGACAGCATTTCACAAGGTCTCAACGAGAACCGTCCGGAAGAATCCTATGATGAGATAGTATATACACCGAAGACATCCACCATTCACGTTCCTATTGACATTAATGTGCTTTTCTTGGAAAAGATGTTGAATCAAGAGTTCGACAGTCTGCTCTACGAAGACAATAACATTGAGGATGACAGTCTGATGGTGAAGACATGGAAAGCCAAGGACTTCAAGATTCAATATGAAGGCAGCCAACTAACCTACAGCATTCCGATCAAATTTTGGATAAAAAAGAGATTTGATTTAGGAATCACCACTACCGACCGTGAGATTGAAGGTGCCATCGACATTCATCTGAAAACAATTGTCAACCTCTCTAAAAACTGGGAACTGATTACAAAGACAGATGTTGAAAATTACACATGGATTCAAAAACCAACAATGAAAATGGGTTTTATGGATATTCCCATCACCTACTTTGTTGATAAAATCATAAAAGGCAACAAGTCTGATATAAACAAAAAAATCGACGAGTCGTTGAAAGAGTATGTGCCAATGAAGACTTACGCACAAAATATCTGGACTAAGGTTCAGAATCCTATAGATATCTCAACAAACGGCTATCAGGCATGGATCAAGACGGTGCCTCAACAGATATATACGACTCCAATCATCGGCTATCAAGGTAAAATAAGCACTACCATTGGCGTCAAATGCCAGATGGAAATTTTCATGGGAAAAGCTCCGTCTGTTTGTAAGACAGAAAACAAACTGCCTCAATTGACCATGTATGCCAGAACCGATGATAATTACGCCATCAACATTTTGGCCGACATTCCTTACTACGTGATTGATTCTGTAGCAAAAGGTGTAATGGTTGGTCAACGATTCGGAGAAGGAAAAAAGAGCGTTGTTGTGGACAGCATAGATATTTTCGGACAAAACGATAAATTGATTGTCGGATTGGATGTCTCCGGTTTTATAAACGGAACAATTTTTCTCGAAAGTGTGCCTTATTACGACCCTGCCACCTACTCCATCCGAGTCAGAGACGTTGACTATAAGCTAAAGACAAAGAACATCTTAGCGAAGATCGTCAACCTCTTCTACAAAAAAGGAATGAAAAAGAAATTGGAAGAAGAGCTCGTCTTCTCTTTGAAGGATGAATATTATCTCGTAAAAGATATGACACGTTCGGAACTGTTCAACATGGAGGTAGTTAAAAACGTAAAGTTGGAT